>DATDNV010000537.1:0-2793 GCA_036518075.1 Thermoanaerobaculia bacterium | reverse complement strand
GGTCCTGGCTCCTGCGAAAGTTGACACCCCAACCAGCGTCCGCTATCGTGCTTGGTCCGCTCTGTTCCTCAGTAGCTCAATGGCAGAGCATCCGGCTGTTAACCGGAGGGTTGTAGGTTCAAATCCTACCTGAGGAGCCATGACTCGCCCGCCTCGTCATCGGCTCTCCAAGCGCGCGGCTAGAATCGCAGCGTGCGAATTCTCGTCGTCGAGGACGATCCGACGCTGCGCGGGTTCCTCCTGCAGGGCCTCAAGGAGGCCGGCTACGCGGTCGACGAAGCCGAAGACGGCGAGAAGGGTCTCGAGCTCGCGACTCGCAACACCTACGACGCGGCCGTCCTGGACGTCATGATGCCTCGCCGAGACGGTCTCTCCCTCATCGGCGAGCTGCGCAAGCGCGGTTACAGGCTGCCGGTCCTGATCCTCTCGGCGAAACAGAGCGTGGATGACCGCGTGAAAGGCCTTCAAGCGGGCGGGGACGATTACCTCGTCAAGCCGTTCGCGTTTTCGGAGCTGCTCGCGCGGCTGCAGGCGCTCTTGCGGCGAGCCACGGCGGCGTCTGAGCCGACTCGGCTTTCGCTCGGCGATCTCACGCTCGACCTTCTGAGCCGCGAGGTCTCCCGGGCGGGCCGGAGGCTCGAGCTGCGGCCGCGGGAATTCGCTCTTCTGGAATACCTGATGCGCAATCCGGGCCGCGTCGTGACCAAGACCGCTATCCTGTCGCACGTCTGGAACTACCGGTTCAGCCCGGGAACGAACGTCGTGGATGTCCTCGTCTCGAGGCTTCGCGAAAAGCTCGACCGCGGGTTCGAGACGAAGATGCTTCACACGATTCGCGGAGCCGGCTATGTCCTCCGGGCTGCGTGAGCCGTTTCGCCGCGCTTTCGGCCTGCGGCTCGCTCTCTGGTATGCGGGTCTCTTCCTTGCCGGGACTGCCGGACTGTTTGGGCTCGCCTACGCTCTTTTTTCCCGCTCGTTGACCGAGCGCGATCAGGAGCTCGTCCGGTCGACGCTTTCGGAATACGCGGGGGTCTATCGCGCGGGCGGCCTCGAAGCCCTTCGTCAGGCCTTCCTCGCGAGGCAAGCGGCGGGGGCGCAGCCGGACCTTCTGGTGCGAGTCCTGGCTCCGGACGGCGAGCCCGTGTTCGTCGGCGCCCCCACGCGCTGGGCGGATTTCGCGACCGGCGAAACCCCCGACTCCGCGCGCTCGGAAGAGCCGCGTTGGTCTCGGAGTTTCCGGCGCGGCCGGCCCGAAGTGCTGGAGCTCGCGACGCTGCGGATGCCGGACGGGGCGTTCCTGCAGATCGCGCGTTCGACCGAGGAGCGTCGTGAGCTTCTTTCCCGTTTTCGAGGGCAAATGGCCGGCGTTCTCGGAGCGACTCTCGTCGTGGCTCTCGTTGGCGGCGTCATTCTCACGCGCCGTGCCCGCCGGCCGATCGACGAGCTCGGCTCTGCCGTCGCTCGGATCGTCGAGACCGGAGATCTCGGCGCCCGTCTTCCGGTGACCAAGCGAGGCGACGCTCTCGACGAGCTCAAGATTCTCTTCAACGCGATGCTCGACCGGATCGAGGGCCTGGTCCGCGCGATGCGCGAAACGCTCGACAACGTCGCCCACGATCTGCGCACCCCGCTGGCGCGGCTTCATGCGACCAGCGAGCGAGCCCTCGAATCCGGCCGCCCCGATGCCGAGGGGAAAGAAGTGTTCGCCGACATGCTCGAAGAGACGGACCGGGCGGCCCAGTTGCTTTCGGCGCTGATGGACGTGTCGGAAGCCGAGACGGGAGTCCTCAAGCTCAAAAGGGAAGACGTGCCGGCCGGCGATCTCGTCGCCGATGCTCTCTCGCTCTTCGAGGATGCGGCCGAGGAGAAGAGGGTCGCGCTTTCCGGGAGGGCCGAGCCGGGCCTTCACGTCTTCGCCGACCGCAATCGCATGCGCCAGGTGCTCGCGAACCTGATCGACAACGCGGTCAAGCACACGCCGCCGGGCGGAGCGATCACGGTCGAAGCCGTGAGCGATGGCCGCGACGCTTTGTTCCGGGTCTCCGATACCGGCCCGGGCATCGCACCGGAGGATTTGCCTCACATTTTCGACCGCCTCTACCGCGGCGATAAGAGCCGATCCGAGCGCGGACTGGGACTCGGGCTCGCCCTCGCGCGCGCGATCGTCGAAGCCCACGGCGGACGGATTGCCGCCGAAACCGGCCCGACCGGAGCGACCCTCCTCGTTCGCTTGCCTCGCTCCGGCCGCTGAACCGCGGCGGGTTCCGTTACGACCTTTCACTTCTGTAATGGTCCCGACAGGATGCCGCAATGAGCTTTTGCGTTTGTCCTGATGGAGCGGCGACCCGGAAGGTGACCGCCCGCAAAGGAGAAACAGCACAAATGGAACAGAACACGCACAAGGATTTTCGATATCCGGCTCTCGCCGCGGGCCTGATGGTGCTGGGCGCGCTGACCGGATTCGGGTTTGCGGGAGCGCTGCCCCACGGGGCGGCGGCTCCTCCCGCTTCCTCGGCGGCCGTGACGGCCGCCGAGGCCACCGGCGCGTCGTACTTGCCGCGGCCGGCCAATGACGTCTTTCCGGCGATCGCGAAAGCGGAAACCTCGGCGGTCGTCAACGTCACGACGTCTCAAAGCGTTCAGATGACGTCGTTCGAGGGTCTTCCGGAGCAGCTTTTTGGCCGACAATTCAACTTCGGAATCCCGGAGAACCGCCGTGAGACTCGGACGGGCGCCGGATCCGGGTTCATCATCGACTCTTCCGGTTTCATCTTGACCAACCGGCACGTCATC
>DATDNV010000536.1:0-2918 GCA_036518075.1 Thermoanaerobaculia bacterium | reverse complement strand
GATTTCTTCGGAGAGGTGGCGCTGCTGACTCGGCGGCCCCGAACCGCGACGGTGAAGGCGATCACGGAGACCGAGCTCCTCCGGCTGGACGCTTCGACGGTGGAGCGGCTGCGTCAGACGCACAAGGACATCGACGCGTCGCTCGCTGAGTTTCATCGCCGCCGGGCAGAGAAGACGGTCGAGGCGCTGATCGAGAGGATGAAGCGTCCGGCGGGTTAGGCTTCCCGCGCTGCCATGATTCGAGACATCCTTCGCTACGGGGATCCGCGTCTGCTCGCGGAGAACGCCGAGGCGGAAACGGGATCCCGCGATCTGTCGAGCCTCCTGGATGACATGGTCGAGACCTGCCACGCGGCTCCGGGGATCGGGCTCGCCGCTCCCCAGATCGGCGTCAACCAACGGGTGGCGATCGTCGATCTTTCCGTGGGCGCGGATCCCGCGTCCCTCATCGTCCTCGTCAACCCGGTCGTCGTCGAAGAATCCGGGGAGCAGAAGGAAGAGGAGGGATGCCTCTCCGTTCCCGACTTTGCCGAGAGGGTGGAGCGTCCCGCGCGCGTCCTCGTCCGCGCGTCCGACGCCTCGGGCGAGATCCAGGAGATCGAAGGGACCGGCCTGCTCGCCCGCGCGCTGTGCCACGAGATTGATCATTTAAACGGCATTCTCTACATCGATCGCCTTCACGGCTTGAAACGGGAGATGACCTGGAAAAAGATCGAACGCCGGGCAGCGAAGGGGGTCTGGTAAGGAAGATGCGTTTCTTCAACACGCTCGGGCGCCGGCTGATGGAGCTCGAGCCGATCGAAGCGGGCCATGTCCGTATGTATACGTGCGGACCGACCGTCTACAACGTCGCCCACATCGGCAATCTGCGCACGTTCGTGTTCGAGGATGTTCTCCGCAGGCATCTGAAGTCTTCGGGTCTCCGCGTGACGCAGATCATGAACATCACCGACATCGACGACAAGACGATCAAGGGCGCGGCGCAGGAAGGCAAGTCGCTCGCGGACTTCACCTCTCGCTACACGGAGCTCTTCTTCCGGGATCTCCAGCGCCTGAATGTCGAGAAGGCGGAGCGATATCCGAAAGCAACCGATCACATCCCCGAGATGATTGCCTTGATCGAGAAGCTGAAAGAGCGCGGCCACACCTACGAGTCCGAGGGCTCGGTCTGGTTCAAGATCGCGACGTTTCCGGACTACGGAAAGCTCTCGCAAATCGATCTCTCCAAGACCCGGCGCGGCGAGCGGGTCGCCGAGGACGAGTACGAGAAAGAGGACGTTCGCGACTTTGCGCTGTGGAAGGCCGCGAAGCCGGGCGAGCCGGCCTGGCCCTCGCCGTGGGGACAGGGGAGACCCGGCTGGCACATCGAGTGCTCCGCGATGAGCATGAAGTATCTCGGGGAGCACTTCGACATCCACACGGGTGCTGTCGACAACATCTTTCCGCACCACGAGAACGAGATCGCGCAGAGCGAGGGCGCGACCGGGCATCCCTTCGTCAACTTCTGGCTGCACGCGGAGCACCTGATCGTCGACGGCGAGAAGATGGCCAAGTCGAAGGGCAACTTCTACACGCTGGACGACGTCCTCGCGCGCCGGAACGATGCCGCGGCGATTCGGTATCTCTTTCTCTCCGTCCCCTATCGGAAGAAACTCAATTTCACGTGGGAGGCCCTGGAGGCGGCAGCCTCGGCGGTCGATCGGATTCGCTCGGCGGCGGTCCGGTTCGAAGAAGCGGCTTCGCACGCGGGCGACAAGGCAGGGAAATACCCCGCAGCGGAACGCGCGGCCAGGTTTCGAACCGACTTCGCCGCGGCGATGGGCGATGACCTGAACACAGCGGAAGCGCAGGGCGCGTTGTTTCCGTTTCTGCGCGACATGAACTCGGCGCTGGACGAGGGAACGCTCGGAGGCGGCGAGGCGAAGATCGCCCTGGAAGCGCTTCGACACGCCGACCGCGTTTTCGGAGTTCTTCCCGCCGGCGCGGACGCGCTCTCAGCCGATATCGAGGCGAAGATCGCGGCGCGAAACGCCGCGCGCGGGCGTCGCGATTTCGCCGAGGCCGACCGCATCCGCAAAGAGCTCGCCGCGCAAGGAATTCTTCTCGAGGACGGGCCGAGCGGAACGAGGTGGAAACGGGCCTGAAATTTCGCAGCCGCCTAGGTCTAGGGCTCTTGCTCGGCGCCGCGAGCACCATCGCGCTCGCGCAGGGGAATCCGTCGCAGTGGTTCGAGGAGTTCCAGAAGCGGTTCCCTCCGACGAAGAAGAACGCGGCGGCGGAAACGTGGAGAGGCTGGCGCTCGCTCTCGGCATCGAGGTCAACGCTGATTCCTGGTGGCCCGTCGCTCGTCCGTCCGCTCTCATTCGAGGTGAAGCCACCCAAGGCGACCCCGACACCGACTCGAACGCGAGGCTCGGCGCGCACTCCGTCGCCGCGGCCTTGACACCCATGCGGTTCCGGGCGTAGCCTCGCGGCTCGATGGTTGCAGTGCTTTGCTCGTCGGCGAGCCAGTGGTGGTGGCGGCGTAACCGGTAGGGCGAAGCTCGCCCTGCCGAATCCGTTCGGGCGGGGCGCACAAGGAATCGCGATCGCAACCCCCGACCCGAGCTCGGGGGTTCTTGTTTGAGCCAAAGAATCATTCCGCGGCCGGCATTCGTGGCGTCCCTGGCGCCGAGGGACCCGTCCGACGCGCGAAGGCTGCTTCCGCGCGTGCCGAAGAAAGCCTCGGCGATCGAGTACCGGATGGACCTCGCCGACGGTGCGATTCCACCCGCGTCGCTTCTCGATCTCGATCCGCGGCCCACCATCCTCACCTGGCGCACCGCGGCGGAAGGCGGCCACTTTCGGGGAAGCCCGGACGAATACCGCCGGCTCATCCGCGAGGCTTACGACGCGGGAGCCACGGTCGACGTCGAGCA
>DATDNV010000535.1:0-5063 GCA_036518075.1 Thermoanaerobaculia bacterium | reverse complement strand
GCGCTCGCGACGACGCTCGGTGCTTCGCGTGTCGCGTCGCGCTAACGCGCTCCGCCACGCTCGGCTCGAACCAGCGATACGGCCCTCTCGAGTCTCCCTTCGGCGTTTTGGTCTGCCCGGCTGGATGAGCGGCTCGCGACGACGCTCGGTGCTTCGCGTGTCGCGTCGCGCTGACGCGCTCCGCCACGCTCGGCTCGAACCAGCGATACGGCCCTCTCGAGTCCCTCTTCGGCGTTGTGGTCTGCCCGGCTGGATTCGAACCAGCGACCCTCAGCTTAGAAGGCTGATGCTCTATCCGGGCTGAGCTACGGGCAGTGGGGACAATTATCCTTCACGGCGCTGAAGATCCGCGCATCGGGTCGCGCCGTGAGCCGCGGGCTTCTCCCGCAACGGGGCCTCTCCGCCGGCACAACCACGCTATGTTCGAATCAGAAATCTGTCTCTGTGCCGGCGGAGCGGAGCGGCGGCATGAACAGCCCTCTGAACCACGGACGCCGCCGCGTCCCCGCCAGGGAGATGCCCGCCAGGCGAACCCCTACTTCAGTACCGAGCCCAGAAGACTCCCGACCTCACTCCCGCCCGCTTTCCCGACGAAATCGACGACGGCCGGTGTGAACTTCTTCGCAACGTCGGGATTGATCCCCAGCTTTTCGTATGCGGCGTCCAACCCGCTCTTCTCCTTGATCCCTTCTGCCGGAACAGCGCCAAGATCCTTGGCCTTCTGGACGTACTTGTCGGCTCCCGGAACGGCGTCGGCAACTTTCGAATAGTCCGAAGCCGACAGCTTGTTCTGCGCGAGGCTCAAGATCGAGCCGACGCCTCCGCTCGCCTGATCGCCCGAAACGCCGAGAGTCTTGCCGAGAACGTCCGTGATGCTCACGACGCTGCCCAGGTTCTGACCCGAACTCGCGGGCGGCGTCACGCCGACCAAGAAAGCGACGACACAAATAGTGATCAACCAACGACTTGGGGATTTCATGACCGACCTCCTGCCTGCTTCGTACTCTTCGACTCGGGAGCCCGCAATTGGCCTAAGGGGTAGGCGCCAACAGACGAAGGGGCAACCTTGAAGAGAGGATGGGTGCGGCAGGCTCCCGTTTAGAAAATTCTCGCTGCCGGTCGCAGAGCGACCGCCGCAGCCTGTTTACTCTCTCAGAGCCTTGAGCGGATCTCGGCGCGCGGCCTGCCGCGCCGGCATGTCGGAAGCGGCGGCCGTCACGAGAAGCAGCGCCGCCGCGACGGCGGCGCACAAACCCGGACGCACCCGAAACTCGCCGATCGCGGCCGAGAGGGCTCGATTCGCGGCGAGCGCTCCGAGAAGGCCGACGCTGCAGCCTGCGACCGCGAGCGCGAACCCCTGGCCGAGTATCAGTCGCCGGATCTGGGACGGCGTTGCGCCGAGCGCGGCGCGAATCCCCAGCTCCGATCGACGCTGCAGCGCGACGAACGACACCGTCGCGAGAATTCCCATGCTCGAGAGCAGAAGGCCGAACCCTGCGAAGAACGCGAGAATCGAAGTTCCCGCCCGGTTCTGCTTCAGATTCGCTTCGTAGAGGGCCTCCATGAACCCCATCTCGGCGATTCCCATCCGCGGATCGACGCGGGCGAGCACGCGCGGCACCTCGCGCGCCCAACCCCCGGAGCCCTGGCCCCGGACCATGACATAGATCGCCTCCGCGGCCTCGGAGGCCGCCATCTGCTCGTAAGGGATGTAGACCGATTCCTGAATGTCGCCGACTTCCCGGATGTCGCCGGCGACGCCGACGATCGTCATGCCGATCAGAGAGCCATCGGGCGCGCGACGGACCATCCGCTTGCCCAGCGGACTCTCCTCTCCCCAGAAGCGCCTCGCGAGACCATGGCTGACGACGACGACGGGAGGCGAATCGGGCCGGTCGCTCTCGTCGCACTCCCTTCCTGCCACGATGGCCGTCCCGTACGTGCGCAGGAGTCCCGGGCTCACCAGTCTCAAATTGACGGTCGAGAGTTCGCGGCCGGGATCGACGTTTTCCGCTGGAGCGATTCGAACTCCCCAACGCCTTTGGGAAAACGGATTGCCCGTCGTCACGGCGCAGGAGGCCACACCCGGAATCGCCGAAACCGAGCGTATCGATTCGCGGACGAGTTGGCGTCGGCGATCTCCCGAACCCTCGCTCGCGTCGCGCAGAGGCACCTCGACGGAAAAGAGATTCGCGGCCTGGAGGCCCAGACTGCGCTGCTGCCTCTCCCAGAAGTCGGCCAGCATGAGCGCTCCGCCGGCCAGCAGCAGCGTGGCCAGTGCGATCTCGGCGACCACGAAACCGGAGAGCAGCCGGCGAACTCCGCTCGATAACGACACGGAACGTCCGGCGCCGGCCAGAAGCGGCGAGGGATCGGCGTGCGCGCCGCGCCAGGCCGGGACGAGCCCGAACACGAGCCCCGTCGCGACAGACAGAATGCAGGCGAAGAGCGTGACGGTAGGCCCGATGGCAGAGCCGACGAGAGGCAGATCCTCTCCGAACACGCGCGGCACGAGAACGGCCAGAGGCTCGGCCGCCCTCGATGCGAGGAGGAGTCCCAGGCCGCCGCCGGCGACGGAGAGAATCAAGGTCTCGGCGAGAGTTTCGCGCACCTGGCGAGAACGGCTCGCTCCGAGCGCGGCCCGAATCGCCCGCTCCCGCTGTCTGGCGACCGACCGCACCAGAAGCAGAGACGCGAGATTCACGCAGGCGAGAAGCAGCAAGAACCCGACCGCCGCCATGAGGGCGACGGGGATCCGCTGTTCTTCCTGAACCATGGCGTCCTTGAGGAAGCGCGCGTCCATTCCGCGGTCCCGGATGGTCGTGGGACCCGTCGCCTCCTGGCGCTTGGCGATGTCCGCCAGCTCCTTGTTCGCGGCCTCGAGCGTGACGCCGGGGGCCAGGCGCGCGACCGTGAAGAGATCGCGCGGGTCGCTGGGTTCAATCGTCAACGGCTGCCAGATGTCGCAGGAATACGGGAACCGATAGTCCGGCGGGAGCACTCCGACGATCGTCGCCGTCTTGTCCGCAAGTCGCAGTGGCGCGCCCATCGCGTCCTCGCGGCCGCCGAGCCGCGTCTTCCAGAAACGATCGGAGACGACCGCGACATTCGCCCGCTCTCCCAGCCGAGTCTCTTCCGCGTTGAAGAGACGCCCGTGCCGCGCCCGGACGCCGAGGAGCTCAAAAGTACCGGCCGAAACATTCGCTCCCTGGTAGGCCACGGCTGCTTCCCCGCCGATCCAGGTCAGACGCTCCGGGCTGATCGCCACGACCCGGTCGAACGAGTGCGCCTGCGTCGCCACGCCGTTCCAATGCCAGGGCAGGACCTGGGGACGGTAGTACTGACCTCCAGGAGCCAGAGTCGTGTCGTTGATTCGCACCAGCCGGTCGGCGTCGGGAAAGGGCAGCGACCGAACGAGAAAGCGCTCGACGATCGTGAAGATCGCGGTGTTGCCCCCGATTCCCAGAGCGAGGGTCGCCACCGCCGCTGCCGCGAACTTCCAGTCCCGGCCCAGGCGCCGCAAGGCGACGCGAAAATCGTGCAAGAGAGACAGGAACATCGATTCCCGCTGAGAGCGAGACGCTTGCCAACCGGCAGGAGGCCGCGATTTCAGCAATTTAAGAGATTCTTCTTCGGTTCCCATCGCTGGGTGCGTTCGCTTTTGGGACGCATTTGTTCGGCATTGGACAGCTCCTGGGCAAGAAGACCGCTTTTCCCCTCTCGAGAGATTCCCCAACGGACCAATACTCGGTTTTCTGATTTGAGACGACCAAAACGAGAGCCGGATCCGCTCGCTCGAGCTCCGGAGCGCCCATAGAATCCGATTTGCCGTGATTGGACAGACCGTCTCTCACTACCGGGTGCTTGGAAAACTGGGGGGCGGCGGCATGGGCGTGATCTACGAGGCGGAGGACCTGAAGCTCGGACGCCACGTCGCGCTCAAGTTCCTGCCGGAAGACGTGACCGCCGATCCCGGAACGCTCGAGCGCTTGAAGCGCGAAGCGCGCGCCGCATCGTCCCTCCAGAACCCGCACATCTGCACGATTCACGACATCGACGAATACGAAGGCCGGCCCTTCCTGGTGATGGAGCTCCTGGAAGGCGAATCCTTGAAGGACCGGCTGAACACGGGAGCGCTGTCTCTCGAAAAAACCCTCGAGCTCTCGATCCAGATCGCCGATGCTCTGGAGGCCGCGCACGCGAGGGGGATCGTCCACCGCGACATCAAGCCCGCGAACATCTTCGTGACACGCCGCGGAGAAGCGAAGCTCCTCGACTTCGGCCTCGCCAAGCTCGACGTCGTCCACCCCTCGGCGCCCGAAAAGGCAGCTTCCGAGCTTCCCACGGGCATTGCTCCCGAGAACTTGACGAGCCCCGGGACCGCGATGGGAACCGTCGCTTACATGTCACCGGAGCAGGCGCGCGGGGAGCCGCTCGATCAGCGGACCGACCTCTTCTCCTTCGGCACCGTTCTGTACGAGATGGCGACTGGGCGCCAGCCCTTCGCGGGAAATACCTCGGCCGTGATCTTCGACGCGATCTTCCACCGAGAGCCCACTCCCGTCACTCGCGCCAATCCCGACTTGCCAGAGGAGCTGTCACGGATCATCCAGCACGCTCTCGAAAAGGACCGGGATCTTCGATACCAGAGCGCCGCCGACATGCGCGCGGACCTGAAACGGCTGAGGCGCGATTCGGAATCCGGACGCGTGAGCCGCGCGGAGATTCCCGCGGCTCGGCCGCCGCGCTCGAGAAGACCCGCATGGCCCGTGACGGTCGGAGCGGCCGTGCTCGTCGCCGCCGCGGCGCTCGCCTGGTGGATCAGCCATCGTCGGCCGACGTCGAGCGCCGCCAGGGGCCAGAAGTCGATCGCGATTCTTCCATTTCAGAACTTGAGCGGCGACTCCTCGATCGACTATCTGCGTTTGGGCCTGCCCGACGAGATCGCCACGACTCTCTCCTATGTGCCGGCGCTCGCCATCCGGCCGTTCGCATCGTCGCGAAAGTTCTCGGGACCGGATGTGGATCCTCAAGCCGCCGGCCGGGAGCTCCAGGTCGCCGAT
>DATDNV010000534.1:0-4110 GCA_036518075.1 Thermoanaerobaculia bacterium | reverse complement strand
CGGCTTCTCTGTGATTTCGGTCAGAACCGGAAGGGACGGCTGAAGAAGATCGCGCCGGACGCCATTTTCGTCTCGCACGCGCATCCGGACCACGCCTGGGGATTGGAGGAGGGGACGTCGGTTCCGGTCTACGCCTCGGAGATCACGCACGAGATTACGAAGGATCTACCGATCCGCAACCGCGTCGCGCTCGCCCGGGAGGAACCGGCCGCCGTCGGTCCATTTCGATTGACCGCGTTCCCGGTCGTTCACTCGGTGCGGTGTCCCTGCGTGGCCGGGCGCATCGAGACTCCCGAGGGCACGGTCGTGTATTCGGGCGACATCGTGAGCTTCGAGAAGCCCGAGGCGCTGGCGGGCGCGGATCTCTACGTCGGCGATGGCTCGACCTTGACCGGCTCGCTCGTGCGCCGGCACGCGAGCGGCGCGCTGATGGGCCACACCACCATCCGGGCGCAGCTGGGCTGGCTCGCCAAGTACGGCGTGCCGCGAGCGGTCTTCTCCCACTTCGGAAAGGGCCCGATCGACATGGGAGACGAAGCCTTGAGGAGCGCCGTGGCCGCGCTCGCGGCGGCGAAGGCGCCGGATTGTCGGGTCACGATCGCTCATGACGGTCTCGCGATCCCGGCTGCCGAGACAGGCCAGTAACAATATATATATTGTTGCCTCCGCGGAGAGCAGCGGACGAGGGAGAGCGGCCGCTAGTTCTTGGGGTCGGGCGGCGGGGGCTTCGGTTCGGTCTTCTCGCCGTCTGGGGGCGGCGCGGCGGCAGGCTTGCTGCCCGCAGGGTATTGCTGCAAGAAGGTGCGCACCGCGGCGTCGACGGGCGTGTTGTCTCGGGGACGAATATCGATCGTGATCGCGGGGCGCGCGTCGAGAGTGGTTCGAAACGAGATCGCGCTGTTCGCCGGCGCGGCGTACGGGCCCATCACGAGCGGATCCGGTCGGTACTGGACGCCGTAGGGGATCGAGCACGGGAACGCGGCGCCGCAGTGGGCCATGGGCACGAACTGCGCCCGAGCCGCGTCCGCGGCGAGGAGACAGGAAACGGCGAGAAGCGCTCGGACTGCAGTCCGCATCGCCCCGCTATCTTAGCTCAGCGAGGAGTGCCCGGCGCGAGGAGTCTCCCGGAGGGGAGGAGCCTCGCGCCGCGGGAGCGAGAGCGCGGCGAGGGAACAGGCTCGCGGTCGAGGCCGGTCTGCCGAGCCACGAGCCGATGCGCCCAGCGGGCGCAGGTCCCGAGCAAGCGAAAGCGACGTTCAGGCGGGGGGTCGTTGTCTCTTCTCCATCGGGCGGCGCGCATGCGCCGCACCGAGACGGATGACCGCGTAGACTGCCAGACAGAGAAAGAAATCCAGCGCCAATCCGGCATCGAATTGGTACGGCTGGTGTTGCAGGCCTTTCCCCAGACTCGGGTAGAGGACGAGGAAGTAGATACCGTTACCCGCCAGGATGGCGGCCGTGTACTCGATCCAGCGCCGAGCGGTCATGGCCGGGCGCTCGCACGCGCGCTCGCGCCGGCTCGCGGGCCGCTCCGGTACACGATGTCGACGACGTCACGGACATACTGCTCGTCTCCGATCGCATCGGCGGTTTCCGGCGGAAACTCCACGAGCGACCGAAATCCCGCGGCGATGTCGGCAAAGAGGCGGACTCGTGCCTCCGGCTCGAACTCGTCGCGGCGCACGAGCGCCTGAAGAGCCACCGACGCCGCCGCCGGCGAAACGGAGTGACGCAGACGCGCGGCCAGGTGAGGCGCCTCGCGCAGCGAGTTGAACTTGCCGGCGAGCAGCTGGTCCAGGTCCGGCTGCGCGACTCGGACGTTTCGAATGACGATCGTGTTCGCGGCAATGTCTCCGAGCCGCTGCGCGCGCCGCGTCGTAGCGGCAAATGTGCCGCCGACGAGGTAGAAGGCGGGAAGCAGGTCGACCGGCCGCAGTAGATTGCGCACGACCACCTGGCCCGGCGTCAGCCGGAGTCCCTCGGCGTCGATCACCCGAAGCTGAAGGACCCGCTTGCCGAGGGTCTGGCCGCGCCAGAACCACTCCGCGGTCATTCCATAGCCGACCGAGATCGCGAAGTACGCGAGGACCATCAGCGCGCGCGCGAGATCGGCGCTGACGAAGCCGAGCAGCCCCAGCCCCGCTCCGGCGAAGCTGGAAAGCGCGGCGACGCATCCGACGTCGATCGCGCAGGCGAGCAGCCGGCTGACCGGCCCCGCGAGAGGCAGCGTGAAGGAAATGCCTTCCGGCGTCCGCAGCACGAGCCGTTCGTCGTCGCTCATTCCCCGTTCACCGGAGCTTCCTGGCGGTCGTCCCGCCCCGCGAGCGTCAGAAACCAGGCGAGCAGCGCGAGCTCGACGCAACCGAGCGCGATCTTGATTCCGTAGGGAAGAAACGGCGCGTGATACTGGGAGAGGAATGCCTCGACTGTGCCCGCCCAGACCAGCAGGATCGCCACCCCTCCGATCAGCGTGAGCAGGTCGGGCAGGATCCGGCGAAGACGCATCTCCAGCGGACGCGCATCGGCGCGGCCGATGAGAGCGTGGGCCAGAACCAGGCCGGCCTGTCCGGCGATGAGAATCGAAGGAATCTCAACGGCTCCGTGCGGCAGAAGCCATCCCGCGAGGAACGTCCCCTGGCCGTCGGAAACGTAGTCGACGACGATGGCCCCGAGCGTGACGCCATTGGCGAAGAGCAGCACCGCGGTCCCGATTCCCCAGGTCATGCCGAGCGCGAGAGCCAGGAGCGAGACTCGGATGTTGTGGGTCATCAAGAACGCGGAGAAGGTCGTCTTGGCGCCCGCGAGCGGGTCGGCCGTCGCGCTCTCCTCTCGCGCGACGCGCTGCGACGGAGTCAGGCGCAGGTGCGGTTCGGGCAGCAGCGCCGCTTTGGCGCCGGGATCGGTGAGCAGCGCGACCCCTCCGAAGGCACAGCCGGCGACGGTGACCACGACCGCCAGTCCGAACGCCGCGGCGTGGCGCCGAAAGGTGCGGGGGAGCGTGCGCCGGAACCATTCCCAGGGACGCCAGCGGCGGGATCGCTCGCGCGTCTCGTGGATTTCGCCGTACGCGCGCAGCACCAACGACTCCAGGTGCGCGCGGACCTCCGGCTCGGCGGAGAACGTCTGTACGCGCGCCAGGTCCGCCGCGCAACGCTGATAGAGATTGTAGAAGCGACGCGCCCGATCGATGTCGAGGCGCAAGCCCGGCTCGGCGGCAAACCGATCGAGCATCTGCTCGAGCTCGTCCCAATGAGGCCGCGCGGACGCGATGAACCGCGGCAGGTCGATGATCACAGCGCTTGCCTCTGTTTGATCTCGAGGTAGCGGCCGATGACTCCCGAGGCGAGCCGCTCGTCGTCGAGCAGCGCCAGCGAGACGCCGTGGCGGCCGAGAACCCGCTCGAGCTCGCGCAGGTTCTGCCAGGACAGGTGGCCCGCCAGACGCCGATAGATGTCGTCGATGTCCGAAACCGCGCTCCCGGGCCCGAAGAGTGGCTCGGCGTTGCGAGGCCGGCGCATGGCGACGAGGACGATGTGCTGACGCGCGAGCGCATCCGCGTTCCGGGCGAAGGCTTCGGCGAGCGCGGGATCGTCCAGGTCGGTGAAGAACACGAGCAGCGCGCGGCGCCGCAGCCGGAGGCGCAGGAAGGCCGCGACCTCGTCGAAGTCGGGCGAGACGGTCTGGGGCTCGAGCGCGAACAGGGCGTCGCGGCAGGCGTTGAAATGGACGCGCCCGTTTCGCGCGCGCAGGAAGTGGGTGATCCGATCGGTGAAGGCGACGAGCCCGAAGAGATCTCCCTGACGCTGGGTCGCGAGCGCGAGCATCAGCGACGCGACCACCGAGCCGTCGAGAGCGTCGGTCTCGATGCCGTCGCCGCGGCCGGATGTCACGGGACGTCCGGAGAGCCGCGACGCGTCGAGAACCGCGTAGATCTCCTGGGTCCGTTCGATCTGGAAGACCTTCGTGACGGGATGGGCGCGTTTGGCCGTCGCCTTCCAGTGGATGTCATCGGAGCTGTCCCCCGGCACGTAGTCGCGGAGCTTTTCGAAGTCTCTTCCCTTTCCGACCTGCCTCACGGAGCGGAGGCCCGGCAGCGCCCGTCGGAGAACG
>DATDNV010000533.1:0-3602 GCA_036518075.1 Thermoanaerobaculia bacterium | reverse complement strand
ACGAGCTCCGTCACACCGGCCGGCAGCCGGTCCCGCGCGCCTCCGCCGACGATCGCGACACGGGCGCCCGAATCGCGGAGGATGAACGCCAGGCGTTCCTTTGGATAGGCGGGGTCGAGCGGCAGGTACGCGGCGCCCGTTTTCAGGGCCGCCAACAGGGCGCAGACCATCTCCGGCGAGCGCTCCACGGAAATGCCGACGAGGTCGCCTCGGCCAATCTCGCGCTTTTTCAGGAAACGCGCGAGCTGGTTTGCGCGGCCGTTCAACTCCCGGAACGTCCATTGTCCGTTCTCGAAGAACAGAGCGGCTCGCTCGGGCGATTTCTCCACCTGAGCCTCGAACATGCGGTGAATGGTCTGGTCCCGAGGGTACTCGGCGGCGGTTTCGTTCCATTCGACGAGAACCTGGCGCTGCTCCGCCTCGGTCAGCAAAGGCAGATCCTCGATGCGGATGTCCGGGCGCGACGCCATGGCCTCCATCACGGTCCGGAGGTGACCGAGCAGCCGCTGGATCGCCCCCCGATCGTACAAGCGGGAATCGGCGACGGCGAGAAGGTCGATCTCCGCTCCGACATCGACCAGAAGCGAAAGCGGGTAGTTGGTCCGCGAGCCGTAGCCCTTCGTGTTCCGCACTCGGAGACTTCTCTCCCCCGCCGTGCTCGCGTCGACCCGCGGAGCGTTCTCGAAGACGAGAAGCGTGTCAAACAGCGGCCTGCCCGGCGGGATTCCGCTCCACCTCTGGATTTCAACCAGCGGGCTGTACTCGTACTCCCGAAGCTCCGCCTGCTGGCCCTGCAGCTCATTCAGCCAGCCTGCAACCCCGGCATCCGCCGGCATTCGGACTCGAATCGGAAGAGTGTTGACGAACAGCCCGATCATCGACTCGACCCCTTCGAGATCGGGCGGGCGACCGGCGACCGTTGCGCCGAACACCACGTCGTCTCGGTCGCTGTAGCGTCCGAGCAAGAGCCCCCATGCGCCCTGGACGAAGGTATTGAACGTCAGGTTCTGCTGCCGGGCGATAGCCCTCAGCTTGGCTGTCAGCGGGGCCGGGATTCGAAGGCTCTCCTGGAAGTAGATGTCCTCCGAGATCCGGGGAGACTCGGGAGCGGGTCCGATCTCGAGTGCGCTGGGCCCCTCGAAGCCTTCGAACAGCCTGCGCCAGTATCGCTCGGCCTTCGCGAGATCCTGCTCCTGCAGCCAGGCGATGTAATCCCCGTATGGCCGACGCGCCGGCGGATGGAAGTCCAGGCCCGCTCGAAAGGCTTCGTACGCGGAAAAAACCTCGTCGAAAACCAGGGACCGCGACCAGGCGTCGGTGAGCAGGTGATGGCGGCTCCAGATGAAACGGTGAAGATTCTCCTCGAGCCGGAAAAGAGACAGTCTCATCAACGGCGGTCGAGCGAGCTCGAAGCCCCGCTCTCGGTCCATCAGAAGAAACTCCGCCTCGCGGGACTGTCGCTGTTTCGGAGGCAGCGATCGCCAATCGGAAAGCTCGAAAGGAAGCGCGACCTCGCGATGCACGACCTGAACCGGCTTACCGGACCCATCGGTGACGAAGGAGGTGCGGAAAATCGAATGGTTGCGAACCGCGCATTCCCAGGCCCGGCGGAACGCTTCCACGTCCAACTGACCCTCCAGGTCGCAGACGAGTTGCTCGAAATACTGCCCGGACTCCGGGGCGAGCAGGGTATGAAACATCATCCCCTGCTGCATCGGGGTCAGCTCGTAGATGTCTTCGAGGTCCGCCAGTCTCATGATTGGAGCCGGGAAACGAGCTTGTCCAATGCCTTCTGGTCGAGTTTGGCCTTCGGAAAATCCGAGGGGGTGTAGCCGCCGGCGTCCGGCGATATGCAACGGGCGACGAGTGCCCGCAAAGAATCGGCGAATCTCGAAGCGATCCCCTCCACTGTCTCTCGCCGATGAACCGCCTCGCTGTAGGTCCAGACGAAACGCAGGCGGCCGCCCCGGATGCCCCCATCGACCGACAGGAGATGCCGCCGTTTCTGCTTCGAGCTCCGAGTCGGCCCGCCCCCCTCCGCGGCTGCGGCAAACGCCGAGCCCTCTCTGAGGCTCGAGTCGAGCTGGCCCAGATAGTTGAAGCTGATTTCCGGCTGAGGGAACGCCGCGAGCGCCGCAGTCCTTTCGGTGCGGACACCGCCGTACCGGAGCAGACCATAGCCGATGCCGCGATTCGGAACGGCCCGCAGCTGCTCCTTGATCTGCTTCAGGGTCTCGACGCTGTCGGACGGATCCTCCGTCGAGATCCACTGCGGGAATCGGGCCGTAAACCATCCCACCGTGCGAGAGAGATCGACTCCGTCGAGGATTTCTTCTCTGCCGTGTCCTTCCAGATCCACGAGCAGCGATCGCTGGCCGGTCCAGGCGCTGACGGCTTGAAGGAGCGCCGTCAACAGCGCGTCGTTGATCTGAGTTCCATAAGCCGCTGGAACGCTCTGGAGGAGCGCTCCGGTCTCCTGGGCGCTGAGCGACATGGTGACGGCCGATTCGGACCGAACCGTATTCGCAACTCCGGAAAAGTCTCGAGGGAGCGGATGAAACTCGCGCGTCCCCAGTGGAAGCCAGTAGGCAAACTCGGAATCGATCGCGCCCGATCGCGCGTGGCCGACGAGCCGCTGAGCCCAACTCTGGAACGAGGTCGTCTTGGCCGGAAGCTCGATCCGGCGGCCTTCGATTCGCTGGGAGTACGCGGTCTCGAAGTCTTCGAGAAGAATCCGCCACGACACACCGTCGACCGCGAGATGGTGCACGACGAAAAGGAGTCGAGATCGCTGGTGCGAACCACAGTCGAGCAGCACGATTCTCGCGATCGGGCCGGAGGCGAGATCGAGGCTCGCCTGAACGCTCGCGGCAGCCTCTTCGATCGCAGCTGCGATCTGGGGCGCTTCGAGCTCACCCAGGCTGACTTTCGAGAAAACCCCGCGCGCGTCGAATTCCGCGTTGCTTTGCTCCCACCCGTCGACGGTCGGTCGGAAACGGAGCCGCAGCGCGTCATGGTGGGAGAGGAGAGCCTGAACCGTTTCCTCCAGCGCCTCCACCTCCAGAGGGTGTCTCGACTCCAGAAGCACCGACTGGTTGTAGTGGTGCGAATCGGGGAGATCCTGCTCGAAGAACCAGCTCTGGATCGGCGTCAGCGGTACGGCCCCCCGAACGGGCCCCTGATCGGACGCCACCTCCGTCTTCTCGCCAACCACCGCCGCCAGCTCAGCCACCGTCTGGTGCTGAAAGAGCTGCCGGGGCGTCAATCGCAAACCGGCGCGATTGGATTGGGCCACGATCTGAATCGCCAGAATCGAGTCTCCTCCGAGGTGAAAGAAATTGTCGTGCACCCCGATCTGCTCGAGTCGCAAGACCTTCTGCCAGATCTCGACGAGTCTCTGCTCCGTGGGATTCCGGGGAGGAGTCATGACCGCCCGCGCATTTCGCTTGGTCGGATCCGGCGCCGGCAGCGCACGACGATCGATCTTTCCGTTGGCCGTCAGCGGCAGGCGCGGCAGGAAGACGAAGGCGTTCGGCGTCATGAAGTCCGGAAGGGCCGCGCGGAGGAAATCCTTGAGGTCGTCCTCCGTGACCGAGGTCGGA
>DATDNV010000532.1:0-2956 GCA_036518075.1 Thermoanaerobaculia bacterium | reverse complement strand
CTTGATGGCGAATGTCGCCTGGAACTACCCCAAAGGGCTGGAGCCGGGCCTCGAGGCTTCCGCTTTTTTCGATCCGTCGAACTTCGTCTACCCGTTCGGCGCCCACATCGCCGTCGTGCGCGTGGACGCGGAGACGGGCGTTGTCAAGCTCGAGCGTTACATCGCCGTGGACGACTGCGGCCGCGTGATCAACCCCATGATCGTCGAGGGTCAGGTCCACGGTGGGATCGTGCAGGGCATCGGCCAGGCCCTCTGGGAAGGCGCGGCGTACGACGAGAACGGACAGCTGCTGACCGGCTCGATGATGGACTACGCGGTGCCGAAGGCGGGCGCCTTCCCGAAGTTCGAGCTCGGCATGACGGAGACTCCCACGACGGTCAATCCGCTCGGCGTCAAGGGGATCGGCGAAACCGGAACGATCGCCTCGACGCCGGCCGTTTATAACGCCGTGATCGACGCGCTGGAGCCCCTGGGTGTGCGGACACTGGACATGCCGCTGACTCCCGAGCGAGTGTGGCGCGGGATCCGCCAGGCCAGGAGATAAGGAGATCGCGATGTACTCCGGCGAATTCGACTACTACCGAGCCAAGAACGTCGCCGAAGCCGCGGCGCTCCTGCGCAAACACAAGAACTCCAAGCTCCTCGCCGGAGGCCACAGCCTCCTCCCGGCGATGCGGCTGCGCCTGGCGAGCCCTTCGGCTCTCGTCGATATCGGGGGCATCCGAGCGCTCTCGGGGATCAAGGCGAGAGGCAAGAGCCTCGAAATCGGATCCATGACCACGCACGGAGAGATTGCCGCGTCCCAGGCGGTTCGAAAGGCCTGTCCGGTCCTCGCCGAAGCCGCGGCCGAGATCGGAGACGCTCAGGTCCGAAACCGCGGCACGATCGGCGGGTCGCTCGCGCACGCGGATCCCGGAGCGGACTACCCCACCGTCCTTCTCGCGCTGGGCGCGACGCTCACAGCCGTCGGTCCGAAGGGGAAGCGCGAGATCGCGGTCCAAAAGTTTTTCCTCGACCTCTTCACGACCGCGTTGAAGGCGGGCGAGATCCTCACGACCATCCGGGTCTCCGGTTACGGAGCCGGAGCAGGAGGCAGCTACGTCAAGCACCGCCACCCGGCTTCCAGTTTCGCCGTTGTCGGCGTGGCGGCGGTGCTCGCGGTCGAGGAAGGCAAGTGCGGTGACGTCCGCATCGCTGTCGGTGGCGCCACGAGCAATCCTGTCCGCGCGACCGCTGCGGAACAGGCGCTCGATGGCCGCAGGCCCGATGCGAGCTCGATCGCCGCGGCGGCCGCCAGGGTCGCGGAGGCGATCGTCGATCCGATGGGAGACCTCTACGCCTCCGGTGAGTATCGGACGCATCTGGCAACGGTCCTCGCGAAACGAGCCCTCACGACCGCGATCGCGCGCGCCCGGGAATAGCCCGGCGGAGACCGGGCTTCAGACCCAACGTCATGCTTTCGCGTTCGGATCGAGCGCTGAGGCAGAGCCGCCCGGAGCTGCCGTCATTGCCCTTGGCGGCACGCGGCGGCGGGCCGTCTAGTGGGAGAGCCAAGCCGCCGCTCCGGTCACTCGGGCACATCGGCAGGTCGTCTTGCCCCCCGGATTGGGTGTGTGCCCTCGGACAGGGCCGCTGCCGGGCAACGCCGGCGCCTCCGGGCTCTCTACTTGGAGACTGCAGGTCCCGCGTCGGATCCGCCTCCCGCTGGCGGCGATGAGCGAAGGAGCATGACGCGGACAGCCATGAGTCTCTCTGCGGTTGCGACTGAGCGACCAGCGACGGCCTGGTACTTTCTCCTGGCGGCCAGGCCGGAGCGTGCCGACGAGGGAGGCGGCCCGACCGCGGGACTATGTTCGCCCCAAGAGACTTCTGTCGCAGGGCTCTAAAGATGCGCGACATCCTCACAGAGCTCGACCGATGGAGGGCTTCCGGCGAACGGATCGCGCTCGCGACCGTCGTGGAGACCTGGGGCTCGGCTCCGCGGCCCGTGGGAGCCAAGATGGCGATCACGCTCGACGGAAAGATCGCGGGGTCGGTCTCCGGTGGATGCGTGGAAGGCGCCGTCCGGGAGACCGGCATCCAGGTCCTGCGCACGGGCGAGCCGCGGCTTCTGAATTTCGGCGTCACGAACGAAAAGGCGTGGGAGGTCGGGCTCGCCTGCGGGGGCCGGATCTCGGTCTTCGTCGAGCCGCTCGATCTCGAGCTCTTCGAGCCGATCCGGCGCGCGATCGACTCACGGAGACGGAGCATCGTTGCGACGGTGGTGCGGGGACCCGAGGCGCTCCTGGGGCGCAAGCTGCTTCTCGACGAGGAAGGGACGCCGCGGTCAACGATGCCCGAGTCTCCAGCGAACGACGCCGCGTCCGCGGCGAGGACGGCGCTCGCTGAAGGAACGAGCGGACTCGCGCCGTTCGCTCTGCACGGCCCGGAGCCGGGGCAGCTGTTTCTCGAAGTCGTGACACCTTCCCCGACGCTCGTGATTGTCGGCGGCGTCCACATCACCGTCACGCTCACGACTCTCGCTCGCGCGCTGGGCTATCGAACGGTCATCGTCGATCCGAGAGAGGTCTTCGCCAATCCCACGCGCTTTCCCCACGCCGATGCGCTCGTGACCGCGTGGCCCGACGCGGGGCTGCGCCAGGTCGGTCTCGATTCAGAAACGGCGGTGGCAGTGCTCACGCACGATCCGAAGCTCGACGACCCCGCGCTCATCGAGGCGCTCCCGAGCAAGGCGTTTTACGTCGGGGCGCTCGGTTCTTCGAGGACCCAGGAAAAGCGGCGGCAACGCCTCCGGGAAGCCGGCGTCACCGAGGAGCAGCTCGCGCGCCTCCATGGCCCGATCGGCCTCGAACTTCACGGCCGCTCTCCCGAAGAGATCGCACTTTCGGTCATGGCGGAGATTGTGGCGGTGAGGAATCAGGGCGGAGGAGCAAGGAGCGAGTAGCAAGAAGAAATT
>DATDNV010000531.1:0-4995 GCA_036518075.1 Thermoanaerobaculia bacterium | reverse complement strand
GGTACAGCTCGGGATAAAGCTCCGGCTGAAGGATCGCGTCGAGAACGGACGCCTTGCTGACCTCCTTGGTGCGGAAGGAGCCCGGGTCGTCCAGCACCTCGCCGTCGCGATTGCCGAGGATGTTCGTGGAGAACCAGCCGTTCAACCCGAGCATCCGAGCGCGCAAACCCGGCGCGATGATCGTCTTCATCATCGTCTGCCCCGTCTTGAAGTCCTTTCCCGCGATGGGCACGCGCCGATCGCGGGCCATCTCCGAGAGCGCCGGGATGTCGACGGTCAGATTGGGAGCGCCGTTGGCGAACGGGATGCCGCACGCGATCGAGGCGTAGGCATAGATCATCGAGGGCGAGATGTCGGGCGAATTCGAACGGAGCCCCTTCTCGAATGCGTCCCGCGTCTGGTGGGTCTGCGTGGGCTCCGCGTAGACTTCGGTCGATCCGCACCAGACCATCACGCAGCGGTCAACGCGCGTCGCGCGGCGGAACCCCTCGATGTCGGCGATCAGAGCCTCGGCGAGCTCCATCTTCGTGGCTGCTGTCTTTCGATGCTGCCCATCGAGGTTGCGCACCCAGGCGCGCTCGAAGACTCCGGGCCAGGGCTTCAAGGTCTCGAGCTCCGGACGCACGGCCGAGAGCATCTCCATCGGCACGACCCCGGCTTTCGCGGCCGTCTCGTACGCGTTGTCGGGAAAGATGTCCCATCCCGCGAAGACGAGGTCCGAAAGCGGGGCCAGCGGCACGATCTCTCGAATCGGTTTCCAGCGCGGCTGGGTGCGCTTGCCCAGACGCAGACTCTGCATCTGGGTGAGCGAACCAAAGGGCCGGGCGAGCCCTTTCTCGATCAGGGCCACGCCCGCGACGAGGGTCGTCGCCACCGCCCCGAGCCCGGGCAGAAGGACTCCCAGCCGCCCCTGCGCGGGGGCGATCTCTCGAGCCAGTTCAGGATAGAAGGACGTTCGATCGCTCATTTCGATTTCCCTTCGGGGCGCCGGCCGAGCAGGACCAGGGCGATAAAGAAGGCCGGCGCGCCGACGGCCGCAAGCACAAGAAACCAGTTTGCCTTTCCGAAGAGGGAAAGCGCAAGCACGAGATAGATGAAGTCCCGCCGAGCAAGGGCATTGGCTAGCCTCGATCCGGGTCCGGTCGATGCCGTCACGTGCGTAAAGAGGGGTCCATCCTTGGGCGTCCGCATCGTCTGGAAATACGCAAGACCGGCCGAGGCGAGGGTTCCTGCGACGGCAGACGCTCCCAGCAGGAGCGGCCAGCGGGCCCCCAGAGACAGGCTCCAGCCTACGGCCACCGCCGAGAAGATCGCCACGTGAACCACGTTATCGCCCCAGAAGTCGAGGACGCCGCCGAGGCGCGATTCCTGGAGCTTCAGCCGGGCCAGTTCCCCGTCGCAGCCGTCGACGATCGAATGAAGTACGAAGAGCAACGCCCCGATGGTTTGGAGCGCCGGTCGCTGCGAGAGGAAGAACGGGGCTGCCACAAGTCCGATGCCGACGCTGATGAGCGTCATCACGTTGGGCGTGATCGAAGTTTTGGCGAGCCGGCGGCTGATCGCGAGCGAAATCTTTCGGTCGAAGTGGCGGGCCATGAATCCGTCGGTCTCCTTGATCAGGCGGGAGAGAAGCCACTTCTCGGCGGCGGCGAGATCCTCCATCGTGCGAACGGGAATGCCCGCTTCGGGCGGCGGCGTGCCGGAACGCAGCTCACGAAGCGCGCGTGTATCGACGACCCGATTCCACGGGAGAACGACCGTTTCGGGGCTCGGGGCCGGTGTCGAGGAAACGAGCTCGGCGCCGCTATCGGCGAGAACCCGGGCGAGGGCTGGAGACTCGGCCGTCGCTCCGACGAGCACGCGATCCCATCCGGCCTTGGCGGCGGAGAGAGAGGACCGCCGGATAATCGGCAGTCCGAGCATCATCGTCTCCGGTCGAACGTCGGGAGACACGGGCGGCGCGGGGTCTGCGAGAAACAGAGTCCGCCGCGGGATCATCGCCGGAGATCCGGAACCGGCAACACCTCTCTCAACCGGCTCGACTGTTGGGCGAGTGAAAGCATCGTGACGCAGAGTGCCGCTTCATCGAGGTTCTTTCCGCGGACCGAAGCGTTTCCGATCTCCGCCTCGAACTCCTCGATGACTCCATCGAACCAGTCCGGGTGGTAGGAACCCTCGGTGAGCGGCGGAAGGTCCCAGCTCCTCTCGGCGGTCGCGGCTCCTTGGGTCTCGAGACGAATGTTTCCTCCATCGAGCTTGAGAATCCCGTTCTCGCCCTCGATCTCGATTCGGTTCGCGCGCTCGTTCGCCGCCCATGTCAGTCGGATTTCGGCGGAGCGCGATCCATAATCGATCTCGACGATCGCCGTATCCTCCACCGAAAAGGCGTGGTGGCGACGGGTGGTCAGCTCCGCCCAGATGGAACGAGGTTTCCCGAGCCAGGAGTTGACGGCCGAGAAGGCGTGCCAACCGTGGTCGATGAGCACACCGCCGCCCGCGCGCGCCGGGTTCAGTCGCCAATTACCGGGATCCTCGGAGCCGCCTGCCGGCTCGGCGCGGATCGTTTCCCACCGGCAGCGCCGGGGAGGACCAATGGCGCCATCGCGCAAAAGCGCGGAAATCTTGAGAATCGCAGGGGCATGCAGCCAGTTGTGTACGGTCACGAGTGCCCTCTCGCGTGTCGCCGCGAGGGCGGCCAGGGGACCGAGCTCGCCGGCTTTGAGGACGAGCGGCTTTTCGCAGAGGACATGACACGACCGCTCGAGGCTCGCTCGGATCAGCCGGGCGTGAGAATCGGGCGGAGTGCAGATGTCGACGAACTCGACTTGCTCTCGAGCGAGGAGCTCCTCGGGATCCGAATACCACCGGGCCGAGGGGAAGGCGGCGAGAAACGGTTCACGGCCATCGGCCCGGCTGTCCGCCGCCGCCGCCAGCTCGACCGCGAAGCACCGGCGCCAGCCCGGAAGGTGTCCGTTGACGGCGACGCGTCCGACGCCGAGAAGGGCTCCTCGCATGGGGAGAGAGGCGATCTGGTTTTTCAAGACCTGTCTACGCCTGGGGGGCGCCCCCCGCATGTCGCGTCCCTCGTCTCCTGGCCGGAGGCGTTCCCCGGCCGGGACCCTCGAAATCGCGTGGGTGTGCCAGCCAAGGGAGACCAGAGGCCCTGGTGACCCTTGCACCGATTTCGTGAGCGGCGGCCAAAGGAGGGTCTCCCTCCTGTCTCGGGGAGGGCCGCCGCGTGGTCCCGGCGGGGAATGCCGAGGCCACTCCTAGTCCGCCTTCCACTCCCGGGAGACCGCTCCGAGCGCCTCGTCGAGAATCTCCAGCCCCTCGAGCGCGGTCGGTTCGTCGATCGAGAGGGGAGGGTTGATTCGGATGATCGGGGTGTAGGACATCGCGACGAGGCCTCGGCGCAGGCATTCCTGGAACAGCGCCTTGGTGAAATTCTTCGACACGAGCTCTTTGGTCCTGCGGTCTTTGACGAGCTCGAGTCCCAGCAGAAGCCCCTTCCCGCGCACGTCTCCGATGATGGGGTGTTTTTCCTTCATGGCCTCGAGTCTTCGCAGCATCGCGGCGCCGACGCGCTCCGCGTTCTCCACCAGGTTCTCGCGCGTGATGATCTCGAGAGACGCCAGCCCGGCGGCGGCGGCGAGGGGGTTGCCTCCATAGGACGACGAGCTCCCCGACGGATGGGAAAACGGAGCGTGGCGGGTGAGCGCATCGGTCGAGATCAGAGCGGAGAGCGGGAACCCTCCGCCCACGCCCTTGCCGACCGTCATCACGTCCGGTACCACACCCTCGTGATCCACTCCCCACATCTTTCCGGTGCGCCCGAAACCGGTGATCATCTCGTCCGCGATCAGCAGAGCCCCGATCTCCCTGGCGATCGCCTGAACCGCCGGCACAAAGCCGGGCGGAGGAATTACGTTTCCGGCCGTTCCCTGCATCGGCTCGACGAGGATCGCCGCCACTGAGCCGCCCGTCTGTTCTTTGACGACCCGGCGGGTCTCCTCGGCGCAGGCGATACCGCAGTCGGGGTAGGTCAACCGGAGAGGGCAGCGATAACAGTACGCGTAGGGCGCGGAATAGTAGCCGGGGGCGAACGGTCCCAAGCCGTTCTTGAAGTCGCCCCAGAGAAGAGGAAGGACGCCGCCGGTCTTTCCATGGAAAGCGCCCGAATACCCGACGAACTCGAACTTCTTCGTCGCCGACTTCGCCAGACGCAGCGCGGCCTCGACCGCTTCGGCGCCGCCCGAAAACATCTGAATGCGCGTCAGGCCGGGAGGGGTCAGGCTCGCGAGAAGATCGAGGAACCGGGCGCGGACTTCGGTCGTGAAGCTTCCAAAGGTGAGTTGCTCGATTTGTTTGCGAAGCGTCTCGACGTAGTGGGGGTGGCAGTGCCCGACGCTTCCGACGGCGATCCCCGCGATGAAGTCGATGTAGGAATTGCCGTCTTCGTCGTGGAGACGGCTGCCGCGTCCGCGCGCCATCGCAAGCCCGGAATAGAGCGCGAAGGACTGAAGTCCCGGCGCCATGTGGCGGGACTCGAGCTCGACAATCGATCGCGAGCGCGGCCCGACTTCGCTGCGGTTCACGATTCTGGCCATCGTGACTCCGAAGAGATCGGTGACTCGAGATGCCGCACTGGAAACCGCTCGACCAGATGCGCGGCAATTTTCTCGGCGGCGATCGGACGGTAGAGCGCGAAGCTCGGCCAGGCGTTCAAGTCGATCAGAAAGATCCGGCCGTCTCCGGCTGCGATTGCGTCGCCTCCGAAGACTTCGAGCCCGAGAGCTCTCGCGGCGTTCCCGACGGCTGTCTGCAATTCGATCGGATCGAAGGGGTGGTGGGAGAGCGTCTGGTCGCGGTGGTAGAACCATTCAAACCAGGACAGCGGCGCGCCGGGGCTGCCGACGCCGTAGAACTTGATGAGATCTCCGGGCACGTGGCGCTGAAGGACTGCCCGGTCGATTCCTCTCGCGGCGAGAGCGGCGA
>DATDNV010000530.1:0-4136 GCA_036518075.1 Thermoanaerobaculia bacterium | reverse complement strand
AAGATCCTTCCGTGCGCGGCCTACCTCCAGGGAGAGTACGGGATGAAGGACGTGTATCTGGGCGTTCCCGTGGTGCTGGGCCGAAAGGGGGTCGAACGAGTCATCGAGATCAAGCTGACGGCGGAGGAAAAGGCGGCCCTCGATAAGTCGGCCGCCGCTGTGCGCGACCTGTTCCAGATCTTGAAGGTATGACCGAGCGGCCGGCCGGGGACGCCGACACGTCGAGCCGCCACTTCTGGCTGCGCCGTCTGCACTCGCTCTCCGGGATCGTGCCGGTGGGCGGCTTCCTGGCGTTTCACCTCTACGAGAACTATCAGGCCACGCGCGGAGCCGACGCATACAACGAGATGACGCACAAGCTGCAGACCATCCCCTTCGCGGTCGCGCTCGAAGTCTTCGTCATCGCGATCCCGCTCCTGTTTCACGGCGTATACGGTCTTTTCATTACCGGCACGGCGAGGCCCAACGTGATCTCCAACGCCTACGTGCGCAACTGGATGTACTTCCTGCAGCGGGTCACGGGTGTCATCGTTTTTGCGTTCATCCTTTTCCACTATTGGACGACGCGGCTGGTCCAGCTCCAGGATCACGAGAGCCTCGACCTCTTTCGCCAGGTGCAGGCGGCGGTCGCCAATCCATGGATCTTCGCGTTCTACGTCGCCGGCATCCTCTCGGCGACTTTCCATCTGGCCAACGGGATCTGGTCTTTTTCGATCGTCTGGGGATTGACGATCGGACCCCGGGCGCAGCGCCGCATGATGTACGTGTCGGTCGCGGTCTTTCTCGTTTTGTCGGTGATCGGAGTGCGCTCGATCTCCGCGTTTCGGACGTAGAACAGCGATGCCTTCACCCAACGACCGCATCATCGTCGTCGGCGGAGGTCTGGCGGGCCTGATGGCGACCGTTCGCGCGGCGGAGATGGGAGCGGCGGTCGATCTCTTTTCGATCGTCCCCGTCAAGCGCAGCCACTCGGTGTGCGCGCAGGGAGGAATCAACGGCGCCGTCAACACCAAGGGAGAAGGCGACTCGCCGGAGATCCACTTCGACGACACGATCTACGGCGGCGACTTCCTGGCCGACCAGCCGCCGGTCAAGGCGATGTGCTACGCCGCCCCGGGGATCATCAACCTGCTCGACCGCATGGGTGTGATGTTCAACCGGACCCCGGAGGGTCTGCTCGACTTTCGGCGTTTCGGCGGAACCAAGTACCACCGGACCGCGTTCGCCGGAGCGACGACGGGGCAGCAACTTCTCTACGCGCTCGATGAGCAGGTCCGCCGGCACGAGGTCGCGGGGCAGGTTCGCAAGTACGAGTACTGGGAATTCCTGGGTCTCGTCCGCGACGCGGACGGAAACTGCCGCGGCATCGTCGCGATCGACTGGTACTCGATGAAGATCGAGGCTTTTCCCGCGGCCGCGGTCATGCTCGCGACGGGCGGCCCTGGGATCGTGTTCGGGCGGTCGACGAACTCGGTCATCAATACCGGCACAGCCGCGTCCGCTGCCTACCAGGAAGGAGCCTGGTACGCGAACGGCGAGTTCATCCAAGTCCATCCCACCGCCATTCCGGGGACCGACAAGCTGCGGCTGATGTCGGAGTCCGCGCGCGGAGAGGGCGGCCGGGTTTGGGTTCCCCGCACTCAGGGGGATCGGCGCGATCCGCGATCGATTCCGGAAAAGGAGCGTTGGTATTTCCTGGAAGAGAAGTACCCGTCCCTCGGGAATCTCGTGCCCCGCGACATCGCGACCCGAGAGATCTTCCAAGTGTGCCTGCAGGGATACGGGATCGACGGCAAACGCGAGGTCTATCTCGATGTCAGCCATCTTCCCAAGAAGGATCTCGACGTCAAGCTCGGCGGGATCCTCGAGATTTACGAGAAGTTCGTCGGCGAGGACCCACGGGAAGTTCCGATGAAGGTCTTTCCGGGGATGCACTACTCGATGGGCGGGCTCTGGGTCGACTACGCCAAGGACGATCGAAGCGGAATGCTCGATGAAACGTCCATTCGGAATCAATCGACCAACATCCCGGGCCTGTATGCGGCCGGCGAGGTCGACTACTCGATCCACGGCGCCAACCGTCTTGGGGCCAACTCCCTCGTGTCGTGTCTCTACGCGGGCAAGATCGGCGGGCCCGCGATGGTGCGCTACGGACGCGAGAAGGGGAGCCGGCTGGCCGCGCTCGACGGCGCCCTGGACGAGGCGAAGAAGCGCTGGGAGGAGGAGTTCCGCAAGATCGCGAGCATGTCGGGTCCTGAGAATCCGCACGCGCTCTCCGAGGAGCTCGGCGACTGGATGACCGACAACGTGACGGTCGTCCGCGAGAACGGGAAGCTGAAGGAGACTGAGAACAAGATCGTCGAGCTGACGGAACGATGGAACCGCGTCGGCCTGACCGACCGATCCTCTTATGGGAACCGGGAGCTCTCGTTCATCAATCAGCTTCGCAACATGCTCGTGATCGCCCGAGTCATGACGCGCGGGGCTCTCTTGCGCGACGAGTCTCGGGGAGCCCACTACAAGGTGCGCGACCTGGCCCAGGGGGTCGACGAGGCCAACGCTCTGCCCCGGGACGATGCCCGGTTTCTGAAGACGACGATCGCCGAGCATTCGCTGGACGGACCCAAAATCTCCTATCGTCCCGTCGACACATCGCTCATCAAGCCGAGACCGAGAAAGTACTAAGAGGAGACGAGCATGGATCGACGCACACTCTTGAAGGGCGCTCTCGCAGGAGCCGCGGCAGCGGCCTGGCCGGGACCCGCGCCGGCCGCTCCCGCCGGCCTCGAGCAGGTTCTCGCCGAAGCCGACAAACGCCACGACGAAGCGGTCCAGAGGCTCCGAGAATGGATTCACCAACCTTCGATCGCGGCCGAGAACCGCGGCATCAACGAGGGCTGCGAGCTTCTGATCCGGATGCTGCGCGAGGCCGGATTCGATCGAGCCGAGAAGGTGCCGAGCGACGGCTCTCCCGGCGTCTTCGCGACGCTCGACGCGGGCGCGCCGCGCACGGTCGGGATCTACTTCATGTACGACGTCAAGCAGGTCGATCCCTCGGAATGGTCTTCCCCCCCTTGGGATGGCGCGCTCGTCGACAAGCCCGGCGTGGGCAAGGTGATCGTCGGCCGCGGCGCGGTCAACCAGAAGGGGCCCGAGTCGGCGTTCCTCGCTGCCCTCCATGCGTTTCGCGGGGCCGGGCGCAAGCTTCCCGTCAATCTCGTCCTCGTCGCGGAGGGTGAAGAGGAGATCGGCTCGCCCCACTTTCCACAGATCGTGCGACGTCCCGAAGTGGCCGCCGCGCTCTCGCGCTGCAGCGGCGTCTTCATGCCCGCCGCGAGTCAGGGCTTGGACGGCGTCGTCCAGATCACGCTCGGCGCCAAGGGCGTGGTCGAGGCCGAGCTGACATCGAGCGGCGAAAAGTGGGGGCGCGGGCCTCGCCTGGACATCCACTCGAGCAACAAGGCGCGCGTCGACAGTCCGGCCTGGCATCTCGTGCAGGCGTTGCACACGCTGGTGTCGGAGGATGGGAACACACCGGCGATCGATGGCTTTGCCGACCGGGCCCGGCCGATTTCGGCCGAGGAGAAGGCGATGATCGCGGAGGGCGCGCGTCGAATGGATGAAGCGCTCTTGAAGAAACAACTCGGCGTCGAGCACTGGATCGGCGACCTCGGTTTCGTCGGATCGCTCGAGCGCCTCGTCTCGCAGCCCACCGTCAACATCGAAGGTCTCGTCGGGGGCTACACCGGCCCGGGAGGCAAGACGATCCTTCCCCACAAGGCGGTCGCGAAGCTGGACCTGCGGCTGGTGCCGGATATGAAGGCGGCCGAGGCGCACGAAGCTCTCAAGGCTCACCTCGCCAAGCGCGGTTTCGGCGACATCGACGTCCGCATGAGCGGCGGATACGACCCCAACAGCACGCGAGGCGACGCGCCGCTGATCAAGGCCCAGATCGCCGTCTACAAGCGGGGAGGCATCGAGCCGATTCTCTGGCCGCGCTCGGCCGGCTCCTGGCCGGGATACGTCTTCACCGGCGATCCGCTTCGCCTCGCCGCCGGCCACTTCGGACTCGGCCACGGGAGCGGCGCGCATGCTCCGGACGAGTACTACGTGATCGAGTCGGCCAACCCGAAGGT
>DATDNV010000529.1:0-2754 GCA_036518075.1 Thermoanaerobaculia bacterium | reverse complement strand
ACCTCGGATCAGCGCGGCAGCGCCGCGGCGATTCGACGGCCGAAGGCGAGAGCCCGACGCCGGATCGCCTCCGTGTCGAGCGTGCGCAGCTCCCGCTTCTCCATCAGGATCTCTCCCTCGACGACGACCGTATCGACCGCGTCGGCGCGAGCGGAGTAAACGAGGTAGGAGTACGGATCAAAAAGCGGGAGAGCTTCCGGGCCGGAGGTGCTGACGACAATCAGGTCGGCCCGTTTTCCCGGCTCGAGCGAGCCGATCTCGCTCTCCTGATGCAGCGCCACGGCGGAACCCATCGTCGCCAGGCGCACGACCTGCCTGGCGGGCAGAGCGGTCGGATCGAGGGTGCGAGCCTTGTGAACTTTCGCGACGGTCGCCATCTCGCCGAACATGTCGAGGTCATTGTTGCTGGCGGCGCCATCCGTGCCGATCCCGACCGAGACCCCGGCGGCGAGCATGCGGGCAACCGGGGCGACGCCGGAGGCGAGCTTCATGTTGCTCTCCGCGCAGTGCACGACGCCCGCTCCCGACCGGGCGAGGATCGCGATCTCCTCTTCGTCGACCTCGACCAGGTGCGCGGCGGTGAGGCTGCGGTCCACGACCCCGAGCGACGCCAGATGCCGCACCGGGGTCGCGCCGTACCTCTCTCTCACCATCGCGACCTCGCCGGCCGACTCGGCGAGATGAGTCATGACGGGAGCGCCGTGGCGCGAGGCGAGCTCTCGGACTTTGCGGAACGTCTCGGGCGCGACGGTATAGGCCGAATGCGGGCAGAGCGCCGCGGTGACGCGAGGATGGCCGCGCCACTCCGAGAGGAACCGCTCGGCACGGGCGAGGCCTTCCGCGCTCGTCTTTGCGTCGGGCGTCGGCACGTCGAGAATTCCCTCACCCGGCACCGCGCGCATTCCTGACTCGTCCGCGGCTCGCGCCACTTCCTCCTCGAAGAAGTACCCGTCGGCGAAGGTCGTCGTGCCCGACGCGATCATTTCCCAGCACGCGAGGCGGGCCCCCCAACGCACGAACTCGGGCGAAACGAACCGCGCCTCGAGCGGAAACATGTATTGCGTCAGCCACTTCATCAGCTCCTGATCGTCCTTGACGCCGCGCAGGAGCGTCATCGCGACGTGGGTGTGGGCGTTGATGAGACCTGGAAGGACGATCCGGCCGGCCGCATCGATCCGCCGTTGCGCACGAAACCGGCGCTCGGCTTCCCGGCGGCGGCCCACCGCGACGATCCGTCCGCCGCGCACCGCCACCGCTCCGTCGGAGACGACCGAGTCGGCGGCATCGATCGTCAGGACCGTGCCGCCGGAGACGATCAGATCGACGCTCTCGAAGCTCTCCGTCGCCGAACCGCGCCGCCGTCGCCGCATCGATTTCCCGGCTACTGCCAGCGGCGCCGATGCTCCTCCTGCTCGGCGGTCAGGCGGTCGATCCCGACTCCGAGCGTTTCGAGCTTGATCGACGCGATCTCCCGATCGATCTCGACGGGAAGATCGTGGACTCCCGGAGCGAGCTCCCCCCGGTGGCGAGCCAGGTGATAGATCGCGAGCGCCTGCACCGAAAAGGAGAGATCCATGATCTCGACCGGGTGCCCGTCTCCCCCCGCGATATTGACGAGACGTCCCCCGCAGAGAAGGTGCAATCGCCGGCCGTCGCTCATCCGGTACTCGGTGATCTGACGCCGCGCTTCGACCTTCTCGCGCGCGAGCCGTTCGAGAGCCGGCACGTCGATCTCGGTATCGAGGCCCCCCGCGTTGGCGAGCACGGCGCCGTCCTTCATCCGCTGGAAATGCTCCCGGGTGAAGACGGCGTGCGTTCCGGTCGATGTGATGAAGAAGTCCCCGAGAGCGGCCGCATCGTTCAGCCGCATCACGGCAAAGCCGTCGGCCACTGCCTCCAGAGCTCGGACGGAATCGACCTCGCAGACCACGACGCTCGCGTTTAATGCCGCGGCCCGGCGCGCCAGCCCCTTGCCACACCAGCCATATCCCGCCACGACGACCGTCTTGCCTCCGAAGTAGAGATTGGTCAGCGCCATCATCGCCGTGAAGACCGACTGGCCGGTGCCGTAGCGGTTGTCGAAGAGATGCTTGCACATCGCGTCGTTGCCGGCGATGACCGGAAAGGAGAGCGAGCCGTCCCGTTCCATATTGCGCAACTTGGTCACCCCCGAAGTCGTTTGCTCGGAGGCTCCCCAAACCTGCCCGCGCCGGCGAGTCTGAGTCGTGTGCAGGATCCTCGTGAGCTCCGCTCGATCGTCCACGAGCAGGACGGGATCGGTTTCGACTGTGCGGGTCAAGTTGGCTTCGAACTCCTCCGCGGAGGCGTCGGCCACCGAGTAGACGGTCACCCCCTCAGCCGCGATTCCCGCCGCGACGTCGTCCTGCACGTACCCAGGCGCGGTGCCGGCCAGGGCCACGTTGGCACCTGCCCGGTGCAGCAGAAGCGTCAGGTAGGCGGTCTTGGCTTCGAGCGGAACGCACACCGCGATGGGGACACCCGAGAGTGTCCCGTCGGAGAGATACTTCGCGTAGACCGCGTTCAGGACCGGCGCGTGCTGCTCGACCCAACGGATTTTGCGCATCCCCTCCGGTGCCAGCGCGGGATCCTTGATGACGGAAGCGGGACGGGTCGCCATCTCAGCGCCAGCTCCGCGCGTAGGACTCCTGCTGCGGCGTCGCCTGCTCGAGCCCCATACCGAGAAGCTCCAGCCGCGTGCGGGCGATGGCCCGGTCGATTTCCTCGGGAAGCCGC
>DATDNV010000528.1:0-4606 GCA_036518075.1 Thermoanaerobaculia bacterium | reverse complement strand
TTTCATCAACCTCCTGCAAGACGCGAAAGCCGTAGTCGGAATAGCGATACTCGGGAGGCAGGCTCGTGCGCGCCGACGGCGGCGACCAGCGGATCCGGTGCCGCCAGGAGCCGCCCCGGCTCGCACGGCGGCGCGGGCCCGGCCGAGACCCGTCGAGATCGCTCCAGTCCGCGCACCATTCGTGGACGATCGTTCCGGCGTCGCAGAGTCCGTAGCCGTTGGGAGTCCCGAGCCCGACATCCCAGGGCCCGTCGAGGCTTCCCTCGGGAATCTCGGCGCCGGGAACTCGATCGCCCCAGGCGGTCGCGGGCGCGTGGAGCCCGCCGCACATCGCAAACTCCCACTCCGCCTCGGTCGGCAAGCGCCAGCGGCCGCCTGTCCGCTCGCTGAGCCACGCGCAGTAAGCGGCCGCGTCGTCCCACGTGATCCCGACCACGGGTTGTCGCGGCCTCGAGAAATGAAGATCGCTCCACCAGGGCGGAGCCTCGGCTCGCCCGCAATCGAGAAACGGCGCGTACTCGCGATTGGTCACGGGAGTGCGGCCCAGCCGAAACGGTGCGATCGAAATCGCGGACGGCGCGGACGAGATCCAGAGCGCGCCGGCGGGGACCGCGACCGTGGCCGGCCGGACATCCGCGGCCGACGCGCGGAACCGCTCGACGGAGGAAACAAGGTCGCTCACAGTCGAGATGCTAGTCGACCGGCGATGCGCGGAGAACCCTCACCTCCGGCCGAGTGTATAAAAGACGGCGCGAATGCCGTCCCGATTCAAGGACCATTTTTCCGGCGTCGCCTCCGGTTACGCCGCTCACCGCCCCACGTATCCGCCTGCGCTCGCCGACTTTCTGGCGGGACTCGTCGCGCGGCCGGACACGGCCTGGGATTGCGGATGCGGAACGGGACAGCTCTCGCTGCTCCTCGCGGACCGATTCCGCCGCGTCTTTGCGACCGATGCGAGCCGCGAGCAGATCGAGAAAGCCACTCCCCATCCGAACGTCGAATACCTCTGCGCGCCCGCGGAGTCGAGCGGTCTGCCGGACGCTTGCGCGGATCTCGCCGTCGCGGCGCAGGCGGCCCACTGGTTCGACCTGCCGGCTTACTACGGCGAAGTTCGCCGCGTCGCCCGGCCCGGCGCGGCGATCGCCCTCGTCACCTACGGCAACCCTCTCGTCGACGGCGAGATCGATCCGCTGCTCGGCCACTTCTACTCGAAGATCGCCGGACCCTATTGGCCGCCGGAGCGACGAATGGTCGAGGAGGGCTACCGCACGCTCCCATTTCCGTTCCAGGAGATTCCGACGCCGGATCTCGAGATCCGGACGAGCTGGTCGCTCTCGGATCTGATCGGTTACGTCGAAACCTGGTCGGCTCTGCGCGGACTGGAGAAGGCGCAGGGGCGCCGAGCAATCGAGAAATTCTACGAGGATCTGGCCGGAATGTGGGGCCTTCCGTCGGAGAGACGTTCGGTTCGTTGGCCGCTCGCAATTCGCGCGGGCCCAGTCGGATGACGAAGCACGAACCAGTCGCGTTTTCCCAATAGAGTTCTCGTCACGGGTGTCTCGAACGCGCCGGTCGGTCTCCCTCCGTCGCCACGCTCGGGCCAGGCCGCCAAGTTTCAGAACCGGGCCCTCGCTTGTCGTTCGGTCGCAGTTTTACTCGATCGACAGTTTGCGCCTTCCGCGCTCCCCCACTCACGGCTCCTTCGGGAGAACCTCCCGGCCGCGGACCCCGAGTGACCGAGTCGCATGGTCAGAGGGCCGAGGGGTTACGCCGGACAGAGATCTCGCGCGCGTGCGGAGGGAAACATCTGAACCGGCCCGCTGCGCGGGCCAATTGATTTTTCTGATCGAACCGCGCTCGAGAACGGCTCAGCTCTCGTTTAGAAAATTTCCGGCCACCTGGTCGCGGCACCGAGCGCTCGTCAGAGCGCGACAAGCGGCGGGTTCGACCGCCGCGGCTTGTTCGCGCGAGGTGGACGGCGGCAGGATCCCGAGGGCCCGTCTCGGTCTGGACGAGTATCTCGTGAGAATGGTGTCTAGCGTCGAAAAATGCACTGGCGAAAGACCTGCCGGACGGTGACCGCGCCCGGACAGCGTTTGTGCGCCTGGTATCCGAAGACGCCGGCGAGGACGAGAACGAGAGCGAACGGGAGGATCGTCGACTTCAGAACGCTCTCCACCCAGCCGGGATCGTGCGCGTTGCGCGCGGTGCGCACGAGACCGGAAGCCAGCGCCGTGTGGAACGCCGCCTCCGACAGGATGACCGGCGCCTGGTAGACGAGATAAAGCCCCGCTCCGAAAATCGCCGCGACGAGAAGAACGAAGAGGACGAGCAGCCAGACCCCGTCGCCGTCGAGATCGAGACCGAAGCCGGAGCTCGACTTCGAACCGCTTGAACCGCTCGACCCGCTCCCCGCGCTCTGGCGCGCCGGGATCAGAGGCACGACGGGTCGCGCAGCGGCGGTTTCGCCTTCGACGAAGCTCGCGCTCGCTCCTCCGCCGCCAAACCTTCCCCCGCCTTCGGCAAGCTGCCCCACCGCTTTCGCCGAACCGCCCGAGAAGCTGCCCGAGCCGTTCGGAACGAAGTCGCCGACGTCAATGCCCGATCCCTTCGAACGGCGAGAGGCTCTCGAGACGTAGCCGATCCAGATCCGGATGAGCACGAAAAAGACGACGTAGGAAACGAGGACGGCCAGCGGATATCGGATGCCCATGTGCGAAATCCCGGCGAGAAGAAGCAGGCGGCTCGCGATCAAGCCCGACAGAAGGACCAGCAGAATCATTACCGTCATGTGCAGACGGACGAAGTAGCGTTTCGTCAGCGCGCTGCGGAAGCGCTCGTGCAGAGACGCTATGTTGGCAGGAACGCCCATCGCCGCCCTCGACTTCGATTGCTCGGAGAAGATCCGATTTTACCGGAGACGCGGGCGGAAGCCGAAGCTACTTCTTGGCGGCCTTCGAGAAGAGAGACTGGTATTGCCCGTAGCCCTCTTCCGCCAGCTTATCGGCGGGGATGAAGCGCAGCGATGCGGAGTTGATGCAGTAGCGAAGACCGCCGGGCGCGGGGCCGTCGCCGAAGATGTGTCCCAAGTGCGATCCGGCATGCGTCGAATGGACCTCGGTGCCGAAGAATGTCCCCAGGTCATTCCCTTTGGTCACGTTCGCCCTCTCGAGCGGTTTGGTGAACGACGGCCAGCCGGTGCCCGAATCGTATTTGTCCTGGGAGCTGAAGAGCGGCTCTCCCGAGACGACGTCCACGTAGATGCCCGGCTTGTGGTTGTCCCAGTATTCGTTGGCGAACGCCCGCTCGGTTCCCGACTTTTGCGTGACCTCGTACTGAAGCGGCGTGAGCGTCTGCTTCAGCTTGTCATCCGACGGCTTCTGAAATTGTCCGCTCCAGCCCTTCGGCTTCTCCTGCGCGAGCGCGGGAAAAGAGATCGCCAGAAGAGCTCCAATCACGAATGCGCCAAGCGGCTTCATCGCTCACCTCCCGCGTCCTTGCCCCAGATCTGCTTGAGCCGGGCGTCCCGACCGCAGCCCAGCCGGTACTCGTGATAGCGCATCGGGTTCTTCTTGTAAAACTGCTGGTGGTATTCCTCGGCCGGGTAGAACGTCGTCGCCGCCGTGATCTCGGTCACGATCTGGCCCTTGAAGCGCGGCTGCTCTTCGAGCTTGCGCTTGGACTCTTCCGCGGCTTTTCGCTGATTTTCATCCTTGTAGAAGATCGCCGACCGGTACTGCGTGCCGTGATCACAGAACTGCCCGCCCTTCTGAGTCGGATCGACGTTGTGCCAGAAGACGTCGAGAAGCTGAACGTAACTGATCTTGGCCGGGTCAAAGACGACCTGGACCGATTCCGCGTGCCCGGTCACGCCCGCAGAGACCTGCTCATACGTCGGATTCTTGGTTTGCCCACCCGTATAGCCGGAAGTGACCGAGATCACGCCGGGGACTCCGACGAACGCGGTCTCCTCACACCAGAAGCATCCGCCCGCAAAGATCGCGGTCTCCTGCGCTGCGGAGGCGCCCTCCGCGAAAGACAGACTCGCAACCCATGCCACCAAGGCTGCGACAACAGTCAATCTCAATCTCAAGAAAAACCTCCTCGAATGCTTCACCGATAACAGGGGATGCGCTCCTTTGATTTCCGCGTCCGGTTTGCGGAGTGTCAGGGAGCCATCCGATCTACGCGAAATCGCGTCGTCGGGATTCGGGGTGCAGCGGTCTCCGATCCCTCGAAGCGATCGGTGGCCCGCAGGGACCGGTGGAGGACGCGTGTAAGAATGATGAAAATGGACCCGCTCGATCTCGGCTCGATGGCAGCCAGACGCGCGCGCCGGGGCCTCGCGATCTATTTCAGCATTCTGGTTCCCGCTTCCGCGGCGCTCGAGTTTCTCGTATTGCGAACCGGACAGCCGATCCAGAGCCATCCGGGGCTCATCTTTTTTCTCATGTGGTGTCCCGCCGCAGCGTCGGTAGTCGCTCGACTCGCACTGCGCGAAGGGTTTCGAGACGTGTCCTTTCGATTCGGCGGTAGCGAAGGCGCGCGTGCTTTGCTGGTCGCCTGGCTCTATCCGCTCGCGGTCGGGTTTCTGGCGTACGGATCG
>DATDNV010000527.1:0-4106 GCA_036518075.1 Thermoanaerobaculia bacterium | reverse complement strand
CGCGGGCCGGGGCGAAAGACGCGGTTTCATTTTTCTGAGAGAAAGCGGTCCTGAACGATGAGTCTCTGCGCTCGAGGACCCGGAGCATCCGCATCCATTGTCGCGTGACGACGTAGCAAGGGAGGGGCCAAATGCTCGCGCCCCGGTCGGGGTCACTGGACGGCAGTGGGGTATCTCCTTCGAAGCAATCGAGCTATCGTGCCGAGCGATGGCAGGATTTATCCGGCAGAAGGGGAAGCTGACCTGCGACGGGGTCCCCCTGGGCTCCATCGCGGAGGGGGCCGGAACCCCTGTCTACGTCTATAGCCGGGCCCTCGTCGAGGAGAACTATCTCCGTTTCGACGAGGCCTTCTCCCCGATTCTGCACCTGGTTTGCTATGCCGCCAAGGCCAACTCGAATCTCGCGATTCTCGGCCACCTCGCCTCCCTCGGCGCAGGGGCGGACGTCGTCTCCGGAGGCGAGCTCCGGGCGGCGCTCGAGTCTGGCTTTCCCGCAGAGCGAATCGTCTTCTCCGGTGTCGGTAAGACCGACGACGAGCTTCGTGCCGGCGTGCGGGAGGGTGTTCTCGCGCTGAACGCGGAATCGGAAAGGGAGCTCGAGCGAATCGACTCAGTCGCGCGCGAGCTGGAGCGTCCCGCGCGCGTCGCGTTGCGAGTCAACCCGGACATCGACGCGAAGTCCCATCCCTACATCTCCACGGGTCTCGCGCACAACAAGTTCGGCGTGGCGATCGGCGAGGCGTTCGAGATCTTTCGCCGCTCGCGACGGCTTCGCCACCTCGCCATGGTCGGTGTCCAGGCGCACATCGGCAGCCAGATTCAGGATCCGGAGCCACTGGCCGAGACGGCGCGGGAGCTATCCACTCTCGCGCTTCGGCTCTCGGCGGAAGGCTTCGCACTGCAGACGCTCGACCTGGGCGGGGGCGTCGGCGTCGGCGACGAAACCGAGAGTCTCTCCCCAGAGGCCTACGCCGCGGCGGTGCTTCCGCAGCTCACCGGTCTCCCGCTTCGAGTCCTGATCGAGCCCGGCCGGGCGATCGTCGCGCGAGCCGGCGTGCTCGTGACCCGTGTCATTGGCGTGAAGGATTCCGGCGGGAAAGTCTTCGTCGTCACCGATGCCGGAATGAACGACATGATTCGGGCGCCTCTCTATGGGGCACTCCACCCGATCGAGCCCGTCGCGGAGTCGCGCGCCGCGCCAACGGTCGTGGATGTCGTCGGGCCTGTGTGCGAGACGAGCGACTTTTTCGCGCTCGACCTGAAGCTCCCGCGTCCGCGCGAAGGCGATCTCCTGGCGATCCGCGATGCGGGAGCGTACGGCTTCGCGATGGCGTCCAACTACAACTTCCGGCCGCGGCCGGCGGAGGTGCTCGTCGCAAACGGGTCCTGGAAAATCGTCCGCCGACGCGAGACCTACGAAGACCTGATCCGGCTGGAGAACGGATCCGACGACGCCCTGTAGTTCGGCCTCCATGAGGCGACTTCTCGGATCCACAGTCCTTGCCGCCGCTTCGTTCCTGCTCCTCGCTGAATCGACGCCGAGGTTGCGGATGCCCGGACGGCCGGAGCGCGCCGTCGAACCCGCGTTCGTGCTCGGACGGGATCGAAACGATGTGAAGGGCGACGATGAAAAGGGCGGCACAGCGGTGTATAGCGGCTTGCCGCTTCTGGCGTCCTCGAAAAGAACGGCCTCGATCTGAAAGACAGGAGCGCAAAGCGAAACGTCGCGCCAGCGATCGTCGTCGCGACCACGCGAGACGGCTAGACCGTGGTCTTCTCCGTGAGCGAGCTTCTCCTGCACTGAGCCGCTCGTTATGTCAGATTCGGTATAGGCCTCAGCGCAGCCGCCGAAATGCCTGAGTCTTCACCGCGATCCAGACCGGCTCGCCGGGCGCGAGCCCGAGGTCCAGCGTGGCTTCGGGAGTCAGGAGCGCCCGCCACGAAGCGTTGGCGGCGCGCACTCGAACGAGAACGTCCGGAGTGGAGTGCTCGACCGACTCGACCTCCCCGGCGAACACGTTGCGCGCCGAAACCCGGGCTAGTGGCGCCGCGGAAAGAAGGATGTCTTCGGGCGCGATCCCATAGACCGCCTGGCCGGTGGCGGCGCCGTGGAGTAGCGGAACGACGAGGGATCCGCCGCCGGCCAGACGGAGCCGCGCCGATCCGGGGCTGGCAGAGATCGGTTCGAGCCTGCCTTCGAAGACGTTCTCGAACGATGCCGCCGGATCCGCTGCGGCGAGCGAGAGCGGATGCAACACCTCGGCGGGAATCCCCTGCGCCATGATCTTTCCCGCGCGAAGCAGAATCGCTTCGGAGGCCAGCGCTTCCGCCTCCCCGAAGTTGTGCGTGACGTAGAGGAAGGGGATCCGCATCCCGCTGCGCACGCGAAGAAGGTAGGGAAGGATTCGGTCTCGGTGCGCGACGTCGACCGCGGCGAGCGGTTCGTCGAGGAGCAAAAGGCGAGGCCTTGTCGCGATCGCCCGAGCGATCGCCACGCGCTGACGCTCTCCTCCGGACAGAGTCGCCGGATAGCGCGGAAGGAGCGGCTCGACCTCGAGAATCGCGACGGCTTCGTCAAACAGCTTCTCGCCGCCACCGACGGCCCTTGAACCGAAACGGACGTTTTGAGCCACGGTCAAATGAGGAAACAGGAGCGAGTCCTGGGGAACATAGCCGAGCCGACGCTCTTCGGGAGGCAGACAGACGTCCCGCCTCGAATCAAGGAGGACCTGGTCGTCGATCGCGATCCGCCCGCGAGCGCCCCGGCGCAGCCCCGCGAGCGATTCGAGAAGAGAGGTCTTGCCGGAGCCCGAAGGACCCAAGATCGCGACCGCCTGACCCTCGAGCCGGGTTCGGACTTCGAGAGTGAACCGCGTCAGCGGAAGGTTCAGCTCGAGATCGATCATGACTGGTTTCTCATCCGCCAGTGACGCCGTTGGATCCACTCGGTCGTCCAAACGGCTGCGAACGCGACCACCACGATCAGTCCGACGAGGCGCAGCGCCGCGGAATCCTGACCCATCTGGGTGCGGTGAAAGACGGCAAGAGCGAGCGTCTGGGTGCGGCCGGGAATGTTGCCGGCGACGATGATCGTCGCGCCGAACTCGCCCAGAGCGCGCGAGAAGGCCAGAAGAATCCCCGCGGCAAGTCCGCGCCAGGCCAGAGGCAGCGTGACTCGGGTAAACGCCGCCAGCCGCGAAACGCCCAGCGACCGCGCGAGCGCCGGGAGCCGAGGATCGACCTCTTCGAATGCAACGCGCGCCGGCCGCACCAGAAGCGGAAAGGACATGACCGCCGTGGCGATCGCGACTGCTTTCCACGTGAAGAGAACCTCGATTCCCGCGGCGTCGAGAACCCGCCCGATCGGTCCTGTACGGCGTAGAAGCTCGAGCAGAAGGAGACCCACTGCCGTCGGCGGCAGAACGAGCGGAAGGGAAAGGGCCGTTTCCAGGAGGCCTCGTCCCGGAAACTTGCGACGGGCCAGGAGCCAGGCCATCGCGATGCCCAGGGGGAGAATGCAAATCGTCGAGATCGCCGCGACCCGCAGCGTGAGAAGAAGGATCGAGAAGTCCTCGGTCGTCAAGTGCAGCCGTTAGAGACGGAGGTCTAAATCCCGCTCACCTTGACGACGAAGCCGCGGCGCTCAAAGATGGCTCGACCCTCCGCACCCGCCGCATAGTCGACGAACCTCTGAGCCGCGGCCCTTTTGGAAGACGCGGTCCGAGCGAGCGAGTAACCAATTTCAGGCCCGTTCTGAACCATCATCGCGATCTTGACGTCTTTGGAGACCGCGGCGTCGGTCTTGTAGACGATTCCCGCGGGAGCGGCTTCGCTCGCGACGTCGGCGAGCGCCGCTCGGACATCGAGGGCCGGAACGACCTTCGGCTCGATCTCTTTCCAGAGACCGAGCGACTCGAGCCAGTTCCGTGCGTAGATGCCCGCCGGGACCACGGTGGGGTCCCCGATGGCGATCCGGGCAAGGGAGGTCAAGTCTTTGGCCCGGGAAATTCGAAGGTTCGATTTTCGAGGCACAACGACGACGAGAACGTTGCTCAGAAAGTCGCGCCGGTCCTCCTTGCGAACCAGCCCGGCCTTCTCGAGATCGT
>DATDNV010000526.1:0-7829 GCA_036518075.1 Thermoanaerobaculia bacterium | reverse complement strand
GGCACCGTCGTGATCAAGGGCGCGGTCCGGCAGCCCGGCGAGCGAGCGAAGGTGGCGGTGCGCTCGCGGGAGCGGGACGTCGACCCCGTCGGCGCGTGCGTCGGGATGAGAGGGAGCCGGGTCCAGTCGATCATGCGAGAGCTTCACGGCGAGAAGATCGACGTCATCCTGTATTCGGACGACCTGATCACGTTCGCGCAGAACGCGCTCGCGCCGGCCAAGATCACGCGCGTGTCCCCCATCCACCACGAGGACGGAAGCATGAGCCTCGACTGTGTCGTCGAGGACGACCAGCTCTCCCTCGCAATCGGAAAGAAGGGACAGAACGTCCGGCTGGCCTCCGCCCTGATCGGAATGAAGATCGAGATCAAGGGTGAGACCGAGGTCAAGGGCGAGGTCGCGGAGGCGCTGTCGCGCATGCTTCAGGCGTCGCGGCGCCGGCAGACTCCCGTTTCCGAGATCCCGGGCGTCGGTGAGAAGACCGCGGAGCGGCTGATCGAAGCGGGAGTCGGGACTCTGGGAGATCTGCTGGACAAGACGCCCGAGCAGCTCGCAGAGATCCCGGGCCTCGGGGAAAAGACGGTCGAAAAGATCCTGGAGGCGGCGCGCGCGTTCGAGCAGTCGCTTTCCGAGGAGTCCGAGGAAAAGAGTGAAGACGACGAGGGCGGCGGAAGCGGCGGCTCGGACGAGAAGGTCGCGTCCGAAGCCCCCGCGGAAACGACCGTCACGGACTGAGCACATCCGATGGGAAAGATTCGAGTCGAAGAGCTCGCGGCACAGATGGGCATCGGCAGCAAGGAGGTTCTCTTCCTGCTGCAGTCGATCGGCGTCGACGTGAAATCGCCGCAGGCGGCGCTGGATGAATCAACCGTCCTCGCCATCCTGCAGGGAAAGACCCACGCTCCCAAGCAGCTGATCGTCCGGGATACCGAGTCGAAGGCGTTTCGGCCGCAGAAGAGCGCCCTCTCTCGCATCAAGATCATCGAAAAGTCCGCGACTGAAAAGAGCGAAGAGGCGGCCGCCTCGCCCGCCCCGGCTGCGCCTCCTCGGCGGCCGGCCGAGCCGAAGGTCGCCGCGAAGCCGGCCGAACCGGCGCGCACCGCGGTGGTGGCAGCCGAGCCCGAGCCGGAAGCAGCGCCCAAGACGCCGCCTCCCGCGGTCCCGAGAAAGATCGTTCTGCCTCCGCGTCCAACGGTGCCGCCGCGGCCGGCAATGCCACAGCGGCCCACGGGTCCCGCAGCTGCGGCTGGCGCACCCCGGCCGATGGGTCCGCGTCAAAGCGTCGGCGCTCCGGCGAGGCCGGGTCCGTCTGTCTATCGCCCCGCTCCGGGAGGCCCCGGTGCGCGTCCGCTCGGCGGACCGCCGCGGCCGGCAGGAAGACCGGGCGCTCCCATGGGCCGGCCCGGTTCGCCGGCGGCCACGCGCGGCCTTCCTCCGCCCGCCACGGCGGAGCGCGCCGGGACGAAGCGCAAGAAGGACGAGAAGGACGACGCCAAGAAACCGGCGAAGAAGGGCGGCGCGAAGCCGAAGATCACCGTCGCCGACGAAGTGGATCTGCGCGAGTTCGTCGGCGCGTACGAAGAGGACACCTATTCGGACATCCACCTTCCGCTGATCGAGAAGACGGCGGAGGTCGAGGAGCCGGCCGAGCCGCGTCCGGTCTCGAAATCCGCGCTGCGCCGTGCGGCCAAGGAGACCCGAGCCCATGACTCGGGCAAGCTGCTCGAATTCAAGAAACCCCTGCCGACCGGACCGATCTTTCTGACCGAGGGAGTCACGGTCAAGGAGCTGTCCGAGAAGCTGGGCGTTCTCGCCAAGGACATCATTCGCCTGCTGCTTCAGCGCGGGGTGTTCGCCACCGTCAATCAGACCCTGGACGCCAACACGGCGATCCAGATCGCCAAGGAAGTCGGCGTCGAGGCTGCCGTCGTCTCTTTCGAAGAGGAGCTCGAGTTCTCGCGCTCGGCGGGAGCCGCAAGCGAGGGCAAACCGGCGACCGCGCGCGTGCCTCGGGCGCCAGTCGTCACCGTCATGGGTCACGTCGACCACGGAAAGACCTCGCTTCTCGATGCGATCCGCTCGACGAAGGTGGCCGCGGGCGAGGCCGGAGGAATCACCCAGCACATCGGCGCGTACCGGGTGGAAGTCGACGGCAAGCCGATCGTCTTTCTCGATACGCCCGGCCACGAGGCGTTTACATCGATGCGCGCGCGGGGAGCGAAGGCGACCGACATCGTCGTCCTCGTCGTCGCTGCCGACGACGGCGTGATGCCTCAGACGATCGAAGCGATCGACCACGCCCGCGCCGCGAAGGTGCCGATTGTCGTGGCGATCAACAAGATCGATAAGGCCAACGCGAATCCGGATCGCGTGAAGAAGGAATTGGCCGACAAGGGCGTGCTTCTGGAGTCCTGGGGCGGAGACGTCCCGTCGGCCGAGATCTCGGCGACGAAGAAGCAGGGCATCGACCATCTGCTCGAGCTGATCCTGCTCGTCGCGGACATACAGGAGCTGACGGCTCCGGTCGCGGAGAGCGCGCGGGGCGTCGTTCTCGAAGCCCGGAGGGAAGCGGGCCGCGGCAACACGGCGACGGTTCTGGTGCAAACGGGAAGCCTGCGCGTCGGTGATGTCTTCTTCGCCGGCTCTGTGTTCGGCCGAGTCCGGTCGATGCACGACGATCAGGGCCGCAAGGTCTCCGAGGCGTTGCCCGCGACGCCGGTCGAAGTGACCGGCTTCGAAGATCTCCCGCAGGCCGGCGACGTCTTCCAGGTCGTCGAAGACGAAACCAAGGCGCGGTCGATCGTTTCGTTCCGCCAGCAGAAGGACCGAGACAAAGCGATGGCCGCCTCGTCGCGCCTTTCGCTCGATCAGCTCTTCAGCAAGATTCAGGAAGGCAAGATCAAGGAATTGCCGCTCGTCCTCAAGACCGACGTGTCCGGCTCCATGGAGGTCCTCTCGCAGGCCCTTCAGAGTCTTTCGAACGATCAGGTGAAGATCTCTCTGCTTCACGCGGGAGTCGGCGCGATCAACATCAACGACGTGCTGCTGGCCTCGGCCTCGGGCGCCATCATCGTGGGCTTCAACGTCCGTCCCGAGAAGAAGGCCGAAGTCGAGGCAGAAAAGCAGGGGGTCGAGATCCGACTCCACACCGTCATCTACAACGTGACCGATGAGATCAAGGCAGCGATGCAAGGCCTCCTCGAGCCAACCCTCAAGGAAGTGCCGAAGGGCCGGGCGGAAGTGCGCAACACGTTCAAAGTTCCCAAGTTCGGAGTGGTCGCGGGCTGCTACGTGACCGAGGGCTCCATCACGCGCAACTCCCAGCTCCGGCTCCTTCGCGACAACCGGGTCATTTATGAGGGGAAAGTGGCGTCGCTGCGCCGCTTCAAGGACGACGTCTCGGAGGTCAAGCAGGGCTTCGAGTGCGGCATCGGCCTCGACAAGTACCAGGACGTCAAGGTCGGCGACATCATCGAGGCCTTTCAAGTGGAGAAGGTCGCCGGAGTGATGAATGCGTAGCGTCCTACGGGACGAGTGCGAAGTGCGAAGTTCCAAGTTCTAAGTTGTCTCGCTGAAAACATAGAACTTCGCACTTAGAACTTCGCACTTTCTCGGTCTTATGGTCATCGCCTATGCGGTCTTCGATCTTCACCTGCCCGGATGCCGGGGCCTCAAAGAGAAACGAATGATCGTCCGAAGCCTCAAGGCGCGGATCCGCTCCGAGTTCGAGATCTCCAGCGCGGAGGTCGGCGATCAGGATCTGCTGCAGCGAGCGCGGATCGGGATCGCCGCGGTCGGGCCGGACCAGGCGCCGTTGGACGCCCTTCTCCAGAACGTATTGACTTTCGTTCAGAACAATCTGGACGGCGAGCTGCTCGACTACCGCAATGAGTTCATCCATGTGTGACCGCGAAGGTGCCATCCCGAGCGCAGATCCCATCGTGTCATCCCGGGCGCAGCGAGGGATCTGCCCTCGTCGTTTGCCCCAGAGCAGATTCCACGGGCCATCGGCCCTCGGAATGACAGGGCGAAGATGAAGAAGGAATCGCGGAGAAGCCAGCGGGTCGCCGATCTCGTTCGGCACGAGCTCTCTCATCTCGTGCTGACCGAAGCGCACGATCCGGAGCTCCGCCTCGTCACGATCACCGATGTGGAGATGCCGACTGACCTCAAGTCCGCGCGCGTCTACTTTTCGGCGCTCGGTGGCGAGGCCGAGCGTGAGCGCGCCGCGAAAGCGCTCGACCGGGCCGCCGGGTATCTCCGCCGAGAGGTCGGCCAGCGATGCAAGCTCCGCTACGCTCCCGAGCTTCACTTCTTCGTGGATCGCTCGATCGAGCGCGGCGCGCGCGTCGAGGAGCTCCTCTCTCAGGTCCTTCCCGAACCCACCGAAAAATCGTGACGCAAACGGATACTCTGGCGCGCGGCTTCCTGTTCCTGATCGACAAGCCGGCGGGGCTGACATCGCACGATGTCGTCGAGCACGTGCGGCGCGCATCGGGTCTCGCGCGGATCGGGCACAGCGGAACGCTCGATCCGATGGCGACGGGGCTCCTGCTTCTGTGCGCCGGGCCGGCCGCGAGACTTCAGGGCTTCTTCACGAGAATGGACAAGACCTATGAGGGGACGATCTCGCTGGGAAGAGCGACGACGACCTATGACCGGGAGGGCGAGACGATCGGCGAGGAGCGCGATGCCTCGAACGTGACGATCGAGCAGCTCGAGGCGGCCGCGGCCGAGTTCCGGGGAGAGTTCTTTCAGTCGCCGCCTCCCTACTCAGCGAAAAAACATGGCGGCCGCAAGTTCTACGAGATGGCGCGCAAGGGCGAGAGCGTGCCGATCGTGCCCAAGAAGGTCCGCGTCTCCGACTTCACTCTTCGCGCACCCGAGTCGGGGAAAGTGGCGTTCTCGATTCGTTGCTCGTCCGGCACCTACGTCCGGTCGATCGCGAGCGAGCTCGGAGAGAGAATCGGCTGCGGCGCACACCTGGAAACGCTGCGCCGCACTTCGATCGGCCCGTTTCGCGTCCAGGACGCGGTCGAGTTGACGCGATTCGAAACGATGAGCCGGGAGGAGCGTCTCTCCGCGCCGCACGCCCTGCCTCTCGCCAAAGTGCCGTTCCCCTTCGAACGCATCCACCTGGCCTCGCTCGAGGCCTGGAAGGTCCGAAAGGGACAGGCCATTCCGGCGCGCGGGATCGAAGCGAAAGAAGGGGAATGGGTGACGCTGCTCGGCCCTGCCGAAGAGATGCTCGCGCTGGGTCAGGTCGCGCCCATCGGCTCGGGTCCGGTCAGCCTGATTCGTCCGAAGATCGTGCTGGCGAACTGAACCCGAGTTTCCCCCATCAATGATCGGTTCGAGCCCCGTTCCGAACTGACAACCGACTGCCGAGGACTGACAACGCGCGACTTGTGGTAGGCTACTCGTTTATAGAAAAAGAGTGAGAGTAGAGAGAGTTTGGAGGAAATGAGTGAACGTTACTGAGTATCGGGCCGAGAAGCCGAAGATCGTACAGGACTTCCGGACCCACAAGAGCGATACGGGATCTCCCGAGGTGCAAGTCGCCCTCCTGACGACCCGGATCGCTTACTTGACCGAGCATTTCAAAACGGCCGCGAAGGATCACCACTCCCGCCGCGGTCTGCTGAAGCTCGTCTCGCGGCGGCGCCGCCTGCTCGACTACCTCAAAGAGGAGTCTCCCGAGCGGTACCACAAGCTGATCGAGCGGCTCAGCCTGCGCAAGTAGATTAAACCGCGGTCCGTCACGGAGGGCCCGTCGGCGGCGCCGCCGCCGCGTGCGATGTCTCTCCGCGGCTCCCGCCATTGAGGACAAGGATGAAACACCAACAAATTTCGATTCCCGTCGGTACCGGCGCTCTCCAGTTCGAGATCGGAAAACTCGCCAAGCAGGCAGACGGCGCGGCCGTCGTTCGCTATGGGGACACGGTCGTACTCGCGACCGCCGTCTTCGCCAAGGAGCCGAAGGAAGGAGCCGACTTCTTTCCGATGACCGTTGATTACCGCGAAAACACGTACGCGGCGGGCCGCATCCCCGGAGGCTGGTTCAAGCGCGAGGGAAGGCCGACGGAGAAAGAGATCCTGACGTCGCGGCTGATCGACCGTCCCTTCCGGCCGCTGTTTCCGAAGGGATTCAACCACGAGACCCAGATCATCGCCTTCGTCCTGTCGGCCGACGGTCAAAACGATCCGGACATCCTCGCCCTGAACGCCGCGTCGGTCGCTCTGACCTGCTCGCTCATTCCCTTCTACTCCCCCGTCGGGGCCGTCCGAGTCGGTCGTATCAACGGCCAGTTCGTCGCCAATCCCACGAACGCGGAACGGGAGAAGTCGGAAATCGATCTCGTCGTCGCCGGAACGGAAGACGCGATCGTCATGGTCGAGGCCGGAGCCCGCGAAATTCCCGAGCCGACGATGATCGACGCGATCTTCTTCGGCCACGAAGTGATCCGGCGCATCGTCGCCGGGCAGAAGGAGCTCCAGCGTCGGGGCGAATTCCAGAAGCCCGATTGGCAGTCGGTCCCCGCCTACACACCCGAGGTCTTCGCCCAGGTTCGCTCGCAGTGGGAAGCGCCGATGATGGCCGCGATGACGCTTCCCTCGAAGATCGCGTCCTATGCCGAGATCCGTGCCGTGAAGAGAGCAGCAGTGTCGATGATTCCCGAGGCGGAAGAGGCCCGGCGCTCGCAGACGGAGAAGGCGGTCGACGACCTGGTGAAGGTCCTCACTCGCGAGACGATTCTCGTGCAGGGCAAGCGGTTGGACGGGCGTCGCTTCGATCAGGTCCGCCCGATCACGGGAGAGGTGGGTCTGCTTCCCCGCACGCACGGTTCGGCTTTGTTCACGCGCGGCGAGACGCAGGCCCTCGTGACCGCCACGCTGGGCACGGCGGACGACGCGCAGATCATCGAGGAGTACGAAGGAGAGAGCGAGCACACGTTCCTGCTCCACTACAACTTCCCGCCGTTTTCGGTCGGCGAAACGAAATTCCTTCGCGGCCCTTCGCGCCGGGACATCGGACACGGCAACCTCGCGCGGCGCGCGCTTTCTCCCATTCTTCCCACCGAAGAGGCGTTCCCTTACACGGTGCGCGTCGTGTCCGACATTCTCGAATCCAACGGTTCCTCCTCGATGGCGACCGTCTGCGGTGGGACGCTTTCGCTGATGGACGCCGGCGTGCCCATCAAGGCGCCGATTGCGGGAGTCGCGATGGGTCTGGTGACCGACGGCGATCGCTTCGCCATCCTGACCGATATCGCAGGCCAGGAGGATCACTACGGAGACATGGACTTCAAGGTCGCGGGTTCGCGGGACGGGATCACGGCGCTCCAGATGGACATCAAGATCAAGGGACTCCGCCGGGAAATCGTCGAGAAAGCACTGGAACAGGCGCTCGCGGGCCGGCTCCACATCCTGGAGAGGATGTCGGCCGTGCTCGAGAAACCGCGTCCGAACATCTCCCGCTTCGCGCCGCGCATCTTCACGATGCAGATTCCACGCGACCGCATCCGGGACGTCATCGGCTCGGGCGGCAAGACGATCCGCTCGATCATCGAGGCGACCGGCTGCAAGATCGACGTCGAGGATTCCGGCAAGGTCTCCATCGCAAGCGCCGACGAGGCCGCCGCGATGAAGGCGATCTCGATCATCGAGGGGCTCACGCAGGAGCCCGAGATCGGGAAGGTCTACAAGGGCAAGGTGCGCCGCGTCGAGGCGTACGGCGCCTTCGTCGAGATCCTGCCGGGACAGGACGGCCTGGTCCACATCTCGGAGCTCGCGCCCTACCGCGTGCGGCAGACGACCGACGTCGTGAA
>DATDNV010000525.1:0-9233 GCA_036518075.1 Thermoanaerobaculia bacterium | reverse complement strand
CGGCGTCGGCGCTGTGATTCACTACCTCAGGGACTGTACCGGTACACGCGATGCCACATTCACCCTGAACGGCCCAGGCTCGAGTCGGACAGTGTCGATGCAATTCCCGAATCCGATCTCCGGGTCGATTCTGGTGGGTGGTCCCCCTTCGTTTGCGGGCGGCAGCGCGTTTGCGGCGCAGCCATTCATCAACATCCGCAACATCGTCGGCCACAACACTCCGGGTCTGACTCCCAGCTCCGGCTCCACTCAAGGTGTCGCCGCGACCTACTACACGAAGGTCACGTTCAACTACATCGTCGGTCCCGATCGTAATTCGTACTTGCTGACAATCTTTCCAGACAATGCTACTTGCCCGGCGATTTGCGCGTCTACAGGTGACAGTACGTCGCCTCTGCACGACTCGCCGGTCCAGGCGGCCTGGTCGCAGGTGACCTACACCCCAAGGGATGTTTCTCAGCCCTGGTCTCTCACCAATACCGACAGCTGGGTTGTAGACGGCGAAGGAACCTCTAACGAGCCTCCTGCCACCTCGACTACTCCCGAGCGGGGCACGCTCTACCTCGAAGGCAAGAGGAGTCCGACCCACTACGGGCAGTACTCGATGCCGTTCAAGGTCATCGTGACAGCGCTCGGCCCGCTTCCGTAGTCGAGCTTTGGCTTGGGTCGGGCGCTCACGAGCGCCCGACCACACCCGCTTGGGGAAGCGCCCCAGACGTGCTATCCGGATTGATCGGGCCGCATCGGGCTCCGCTTTCGGTCGGGTCTCTCGGGGTCGAAATAGAATCGCTCAGGTGAGCGACTGGAAGCAGCCCCATTCGGTCTGGGTCGTCGGCCATCGCGGCGCGCCGCGGCGCGCGCGCGAGAACACGCTCGACAGCTTCGACTGGGCGGAGAGCCTGAAAGCCGATGCGGTCGAGTTCGATCTTCGACAGACGCGCGACGGAGAGGCGGTGGTCTACCACGACGAGGAGATCATCCTCGGGCACCAGCGCGTCTCGGTGCGTCACTTCACGGCGAGAGAAATCGAGCGGCTGACATTGCCCTCCGATTTCGGGGACTACCGGATTCCGAGCTTGGCTGATGTCTTCCACCGGTACGCGCGCTCTCTTCGCTACGTCATCGAGGTCAAAATCTCGCGGGACACGCAGATGACCTTGATGGCGCGAAGGATTTCTCACCTCGCCGCCGAGTTTGGCGTGACCGGCCGATGCCTGGTCGCCTCCTTCTCGGCCGATTTCCTGAGGAGAATGCGGGAGACCGATCCCGACATCGCGCTCGATTTTCTGTTCGATCATCCGGTGGCTTTGCCCGAACAAGGTCGGGCGACTCCCTTGTTTCCGCCGGCCGACGGCATCGGTCCGCGCGTGGATCTGGTCACGCCGGCGCTCATGAGTCAGGCGGAGGCCGCAGGCCTCGGCGTGCACCCCTGGACCGTGGACGTGGCGGAAGACATGCGGCGGTTGATCGATCTGAGGGTCTCCTCGCTGACTACGAATGTTCCCGAGGTGGCGGTCGAGGTCCGCAGCGGAGACGGCCACGACGAGAAAGGGCTGGCGCTGGCCGCGCGCGGGGACGAAGGCGGAGAAGCCGGCTCCGATTGAGGATCGGCTTTATATCAGATTTGATATAAACCGCCGACGTGTGCCCGCCAGCCGGAGGCCCGTCTACGGCTGAATGACCAGATGCGTCCCGCCGAAGACCTCGATCGTGGCTCCGGTGATCGCGGCCGCGTCGTCCGAAGCGAGAAAGAGGACGGCCTTCGCGACGTCGCGCGGCCAGAGCTTCTCGGCGAGCGGCGACTGGCGGTCGGCCGCTCCCCGCTCGTCGATCTTGTTTTCGACCGTTCCGGGGCTCACGGCGTTGACCGCGATGTTCTGACCTCGAAACTCCCGGGCGAGGCTCTGGGTCAGGCCGATCAATCCGAATTTCGCCGCGCTGTGAGCCGCGAGGTTCGCGTCGCCGCGCATGCCGTGGATCGAGGAGACGTTGACGATGCGGCCCCGGCCGCGCTCGACCATTCCGGGAAGCACGGCGCGGCAAACATTCGCGGCGCCGGTCAGATTCGTGGCGATCACCGTGTCCCAGCTCTCGGGCGTGAGTTTCAGGAAGGGCTTGTACAGGAACATGCCGGCGTTGTTGATCAGAATGTCGATCGGCCCGAGCTCCTGCTCCGACCGGTCGACCGCGGCCGCGACCGCATCCGGGTTGCGCACATCCGCGGGGATCGCCGCGCAGGCGGCGCCGAGCTCCGCGACGGCTCTCGCGGTTTCGGTGAGCTGATCGATGCTTCGCGACAGGAGCGCTACCCGCGCCCCTTCCTCGGCGAATCGCAGGGCGATCGAGCGGCCGATTCCCCGGCCGGAGCCCGTGACGAGGACGGTCCGATCGGTGAACCTCATAGCGCCTCGGCCTTTCCGAGCTCGTCGAAAAGCGGCTGCGAGAAAATCCGATCCGGGTTGCTGGCGGAGAACAAGGGACCGGTCAGGATCTCGACCTCGCCTTCTTCGGGTCCGGGCTCGTCGACTTTGACGCGAAAGACCGCCAGCGGAAAAATCTGCCGCTCGGGATCGCAATCGCACGCGCGGCCCCGTCCGACCCGCGCCTGGACAAACGCGCAATAGTTCCGGCCGAGGTAGTAGAGCATCGCCTGCTGGCGCCGGATCAGATTGGCGGCCGTGTGGCTTCGCGTTTTGACCGCTACGGCGAGCTCCTTGCCGGAATGGGCCCGGACCTCTCCGAAGGAGAGCAGCGCGGCTCTCGGAAAACCTCCCGGATCGACGGTTACGAAAGGCAAGGCGCAGCCGTGACGCTCCGTGAAACCCCGGCCGGCGAAGAGAGTTTCCAATTCGCGGGGCATCTTGGCGAACTCGGACATGCGTCTAGTCTAGTCGGGGAGACGCGTTCGATCGCCCGACAATCCGAGAAAGCCTCTCGAGAACCGGCCCGCCGCCTCGAGAGCCTTGGGCATATGATTCCTGCATGAGCACCAAAAAACTCGCGATTTCGCTCTCCGCGCTTGTCTTTGCCGCGTCGCTTGCGTCCGGCGCCGACCGGGACGCCAAAGCCGACGCCGTTGGAAAGGAGCTGATCGCCGCGCTGGGCGGGCAGGGCGCCTGGGAGAAAGCGCGGCAGTTCGAGTTCACGTTCGTGGTCGACCGGGAAGGCAAGACCGTCGCGCGCTTCGCGCACGCGTGGGACCGATATACCGGCGACTATCGGGTCACCGGCACCGACAAGACCGGCGCCCCGTTCGCCGTTTACTTCAACGTCAACACAAAGCAGGGCAAGGCGTTCGTCAACGGAAAGCCGGTGGAAGGCGACGAGCTGGCCAAGCTCCTTCAGAATGGATACGGCCGTTTCATCAACGACACCTACTGGCTGCTCGCCCCCTGGAAGATCTTCGATCCGGGCGTCCACCTCGTCTATGACGGTGAAAAGCCATGCCCCGATGGCGGCACCTGCGACGTGCTCAAGCTCTCGTTCGAGGACGTCGGGCTGACTCCCAAGGACGTCTACTGGCTCTGGATCACGCGGGATGGCCGGCGCATGGTCCAATGGCAGTACGTCTTGAACGGAGCCCAGGAGGAGCCGACGACCGCGCTCTGGAAGGACTGGCAGAAGTTTTCCGGCGTCTCTCTGTCCATGGACAAACCGATGGCGGGGAAGCCGGTGGTGATCCGGTTCGAAAATGTCGCGGTGTCTCCCACGCGCAACGACTCGCTCTTCCAGGCCCCGCCGGGCCAGTAACAGCCGGGCTCGTTCCGATGCGCTGACGGTGTCCCGATGACTGAGATCGCCTCCGCGGCCGCCACCAACGGGCACCGCCTGGTCCTTTTCGACATCGACGGAACCCTGCTCTCCGCCGGCCGTGTCGCGCGCGAGTCGGTGTTGGCCGCGTTGACGCGGGCGTACGGCTGGCAACCGTTGCCCGAGCACCAGGATCGAGAACGCCACGACTTCTCGGGAAAGACGGATCCCCAGATCGTGCGCGAGCTCGTCACCGAAACGCTCGGGCGCGATCGGGTCGAGGAGGGTCTCGCGCGCGCTCTCGATCTGTACCTGGAAGAGCTGGCAGAGAGGCTGAAGCCGGACACGATCGTGTTGAAGCCCGGGGTCTCCGAGCTGCTCGGTCGTCTCTCGGCGCAGCCCGGAGTCACCCTCGGCCTCTTGACGGGAAACCTCGAACGCGGGGCCCGGTTGAAGCTCGAGCCCCCGCGGCTGAACTCGTACTTCCCGTTCGGCGCATTCGGGAGCGACTCGTCCGACCGATACGAGCTGCCGGCGATCGCGCTCGAGCGGGCGTGGAAACATACGGGGTGGCGTCACCAGGGCAAGTCGGTCGTGATCGTCGGCGATTCGATCCATGACGTCGGGTGCGGGCGCGCTCTGGGCGTCCGCGCGGTCGCCGTCGCCACCGGACCGACGTCGGTCGAGCGGCTGGCGTCGGAACGGCCCGACGCGCTTCTGGAGAGCTTCGGGGATGTCGACCGCGCAGTGGAGGCGATCCTCTCGTGAAACGCGTGGCGATCCTGTTCGGTGCCCTTCTCCTCTGGAGGTGCGGGGGCTCGGCGCCGACGACGGCGCCGGCGTCGCCGGCCGCGAAAGGAACGAGCCGTGTGCCGTTCGATTCGCCGCCGGCGGCCAACCACGAGATCGGAATCACGGTCGACGACCAGGCGGCGCAGGACATCCTGTCGGCGCTTTCGCGTCCGCGATTTCAGCTTTCCGACGTCAAGATCCTGGAGGACCGCCCGGCCGTTCGGTTCGCCATCCAGGATTCCGGCCGTCCGGCGGACGTCTATGAGCGGGACTTTGCCGCGGCGTTCGAAGAGCAGTCTCGTCCGGCTGTCTTCGACTTTCGCTCGATCCGCCAGAATCGGGACCGCTGGCAGGCGCTCGCCCGAACGGTCTCCTCGCGGCGAGAGGAGATTGCGCGGCTTGCGGCTCGCCGCGGCGCCGCCCTCCTGCCGGGAGATCGGGTGATCTCCGTCAAGCTCCAGGTCTTCATGCTCTTCGGACTCGCCGGCCTGTCGGACCACCTGATCGTTCACCGCGGCGCGGAACAGCTGATGATCATCGATCTCTTTCGCGCGTTGGGGGACACGGAGGGAGAGTCGATCGACAGCCAGGTGGCGCGGCTCGCGCGTCTGATTGCGGGCGCTGCGTTCCGGGAGGCGTGGGACGTCTACCGCTCATCGAGCCCCGGCTGGAAGGGAGCCGACCCGAGCCTGGGACATCTCGAGCCGCTGCTCAAGGCGGTCGCGGAGACCGGTCCCGAGTCTCTCTTTGCGATCGACGAGAACTTCTTTCCTCTCTCGCTTTGGCTCAAGGACCCCATGCGCCGGGCGATCGACGATCTCAACCGCCGCGCCGACCGCCTGGCGGAGGCGCGAGAGAATCTCGACCAGCGGCTGGCGATCATTTCCGAGATGAAGAAGCCCGAGTTCGCGAGGCGTGTCGCCGGCCCCGATGGGGCCTACCTGACCGACACTGTTTTCCAAAGCGCCGGAATCGACGGGCTGCGCTCTGCCCTCGCTTCGGGTCCACGCGCGCTGTTCGAGGCATATGACCGCGCCAGTCAGTCAGACAAAGAGCTCGTGCCTCTCAGCAAGGCGATCCGGGAGCAGCTGCGCTCCGCCGCTCCCGCGACGCGCCCCAAGTGAGAAGACGGCGCCATGTCATGAGCTCCACTGGACGAGAGACCGCGTGAGCGTTCCGCCGGACGCGGGCCGTTCCCGCAGGGACTGGGAGATGAGCCTCGAGCGGCTGGTCGGGCAGATGCCGGCCTTGCTGTGGTCGACCGACGCCGAGCTGCGGCTCAATGGTCTGACCGGCCGGGCGCTTCCGGTCTTCAGCGACCACCCCCAGGATCTGGTCGGAAAGAGTCTCGACGAGCACTTTCCAACGGCGAATCCGGAGTTTCCCGCAGTCGACTGCCACCGCCGGGCGCTGGAAGGCGAGACCGTCTCCTATGAGTTCGACCGCGGGGAACGGCGATTCGCCGCCCAGCTCGACCCGCTGCGCGACGGAAACGGGAAGATCTGCGGCGTCATTGGCGTCGCGCTGGACGTCACCGAACGCAAGCAGGCGGAGAGAGAGGTCGAACGCTCTCTCGCGCTCCTTCGCGCGACGCTCGATTCGACTGCGGACGGGATCCTGGTCGTCGATGCGCACGGGAAGATCGTGACCTGCAACCGCCGATTTCTCGAGATGTGGCGAATTCCCGACGCGGTCGCCGCCGCCGGCGACGACTCCGCGGTGCTCGACTTCGTGCTGGACCAGTTGAAGGAGCCGGAACGATTCGCCGCGACGACGATGGGCAATGTCAAGGTGTCCGACGACGAATGCTTCGACGTTCTCGAATCCCGCGACGGAAGGATCCTCGAGCGCTATTCCCCGCCTCAGCCTCGCGGCGTCCCCGTGCTCGGGCGCGTCTGGAGCTTTCGGGACGTCACCGACCGAGAGCGTCTGGCCGAGGAACGGGAGAGATCACTCGCCTTGTTTCGCTCGACGCTGGAATCGACGGCCGACGGGATCCTCGTCGTCGACACCGATGGAAAGATCGTCAGCTTCAATCGCAAGTTCATCGAGATGTGGCGAATTCCCGACTCGATCGCGGCGTCGCGCGACGACAATCGCGCGCTCGATTTTGTTCTCGATCAGCTGAAGTTTCCGGACCGGTTTCTGAAGAAGGTCCGGGAGCTCTACGACCATCCCGAGTCGCAGAGCTACGACTGGCTCGAGTTCAAGGATGGACGCTTTTTCGAGCGCTACTCGCAGCCGCACCGGCTCGGGAACGCGATCATCGGGCGCGTCTGGAGCTTCCGCGACGTGACCGATCGGGCGCGCATGGAGGAGATCCTTCGCCGGCAGGCCCGGACGTTCGAGCACATCTTCGACGGCGTGGTCGTGACGGACCTGACCGGCAGGATTCTCGACTGGAATCCGGGCGCCGAGCGGATGTTCGGTTACCCGAAGGAAGCGATGCTCGGCAAATCTCCCGCGATCCTGCACGTGCCCGGCGACGCGCCGACGCTGACGACGCAGATGCTCCAGGGCGTGAAGAAACACGGCCGATGGGCCGGGGAAGTGCGGTATCGGCGGCGAGACGGAAACGAAGGAATCTGCGAGACGGTCGTCGTGCCCCACAGCGACGAATACGGCCGGTCGGTGGAGGCGATCTTCGTCCACCGCGACATCACGGAGTTGAAGCGCCTCGAGTCCAAGGTGCCGGAATCAGAACGGCCAACCAAGCACCGCATTTAGGCGCGCCGATGGAACCCCGTCCGACGGCGGCGGCACAACAGATCACGGCAGTCATCGTTCACTACGGTCCCTGGGCGACGACGCAGCGGACACTCGATTCTCTCTGCCGCCATGCTCCCGGTCTCGACGTTCGGATCGTGGACAACGGAGGCGAAGCCGTTCCGCGCGGTGTGGAAGAGACGCGCGAGGTTGCCGTGCGGGTGATCGCGCCGGGCCGAAACCTGGGGTTCGGCGCGGCTTGCAACCTGGGCGCAAAGGGAAGCCAGCGGCCCTGGCTGCTCTTCTTGAACAACGACGTCGAGATCGTGCAGGGAACACTCGACGCCATGGCTGTGGTGTTGGAGCGGGAGAGCGGCATCGCGGCGGTCGGGCCGCGGCTTTGGGATCCGGCCGGCGCGCCGCTTCGCTCGATCGGCCGGGCGCCGACTCCGCGCCGGGTGCTCTTCGAGAACCTCTTCGTTCCGCGTCTCTTGCCCGGCATTCCATTTTTCCACGGCCACCATACGGCCGGCATTTCCCACGCGAGCGCACGAGAGGTCGAGACGTTTCTGGGCGCCGTCATTCTCGTCAGCCGGTCCGCGTTCGAGGCGGTGGGACGCTTCGACGAGAAATACTTCTTTTACGCGGAGGAGTCGGATCTCTTCGAGCGTCTTCGCCGGGCGGGCGGGAAGATCCGCTTCGAGCCGGCGGCGCGCGCCATTCACCATGGAGGGGTCGCGAGCCGAACCATCGATCAGAAAGAGATCGATCGACGTCTCCACGAGGGCCTGCGTCTCTACGCACGCCGTTTTCATGGTGCGAAAGGGGAGAGGCGCGTCGCGCGGTCGCTGCGCTGGGGAGCGACGCTTCGCTGGCTGCTGTCGTTTCTGGAGACCGGTCCACGCCGCAAGGCCCGCCGCCGCCGCTACGCGGATATCCGGGAGATGTACCGGTAGGAAGGTTGTGAGTGGCGGAGGAGGAGGGATGATCGCCGGCCTGCGGCCAGCGTTGTCTCGCGCTGAAGCGCTCACGCGCCAGCGCTCGGCTCGACCCCCCGGCTGGCGGCTTCGAGTAGCGGAGGAGGAGGGATGATCGCCGGCCTGAGGCCAGCGTTGTCTCGCGCTGAAGCGCTCACGCGCCAGCGCTCGGCTCGCCCCCCGGCTGGCGGCTTCGAGTGGCGGAGGAGGAGGGATTCGAACCCCCGGTGCCTTTCAGCACAGTGGTTTTCAAGACCACCGCCTTAAACCACTCGGCCACTCCTCCGAGGAGATCAGTGTAGCCGAGACACACCGGAGGCGAAGCCAGACCTTGAGCAAGCGAGAGCGACGTGTGGCGGAGAGGGCCGGATGAGCGCCGGCCGTCCGCCGGCGCTGCCTACTGCCGCGGGTCTGCCTCTGATGGTCGGCTCCGAACCGGCGGCTGACGGCTTCGAGAGAACCCTGCCGGTGGCGAAGCCAGACCTTGAGCAAGCGAGAGCGACGTGTGGCGGAGAGGGCCGGATTCGAACCGGCGGTAGGGTTATTAGCCCTACGGCGGTTTAGCAAACCGCTGGTTTAAGCCTCTCACCCACCTCTCCGGTAAGAAGGCAGCGCGACGGATGTTAGTGGATTCGCTTCGAGTTGGAAAGAATCCCGATCTCTGACCGAGCCATAGACTAGTCGTTAGATGGCTCCTGCGACTCTCATCACCGGCGCTTCGAGCGGGATCGGCCGGGAGCTGACCAAACTCTTCGCGGAGGACCGCAAAGATCTAGTGCTCGTGGCGCGCAACCGGAAGAAACTCGACGAGTTCGCGAGAGACCTGACGGCGGCGTTTGGCGTTGCGGTGCGCGTGGTTGCGAAAGATCTCGCGCGCCCGGACACGCCGGCCGAGATCGCGAAGGAGCTCTCGAGCGCGGGCATCGCCATCGACACGCTCGTCAATAACGCCGGGTTCGGCGTGTATGGACCGTTTGGAGAGACCGACGGCGCCCAAGAGCTCGAGAT
>DATDNV010000524.1:0-7160 GCA_036518075.1 Thermoanaerobaculia bacterium | reverse complement strand
GCGGGAGCGCAGCGAGGAATTAGGCGAGCGATCGAGCCTGTCATTGGCGAGTCGCTCGCGGGTGCGCCGCAGGCGCAAATTCCGAGCAAGCGAAAGCGACGTGTTAGCCTTCCCGCCCATGAAAGCACTACTCGTCGGCATCATCATCACCGCGGGAGCATTGGCATCCGTCATTGGCGCGTCGCCAGCCGCCTCGGCGTCGGGCAACGATCCCGCTTTCGTCAAAATCGTCGACGACTATTTCGACACGAAATTCGCGAACCAGCCGGCATTGGGAACCGCGGCCGGCCTTCATCAGTACGACGCGAAGCAGCAGGACCTGTCGCGTCCGGCGATCGAGAAACGGGTCGCGGAGCTGAAGAGCCTGCTCGCCCGCCTCCAGGCTCTCGACCGGTCGAAGTTCTCTTTCGACGATGGCATCGACGCCGCCGCGATCGAAGGGGAGATCCGGTCGGATCTTCTGGACCTCGAGACGCTCCGCGTCTGGGAGCGAAACCCGATGTTTTATGTGGCGGTGTCCGCGTTCTCGATCAATGACCTGATGAAGCGCGATTTCGCGCCTAAGGCGGAACGGCTGCGATCCGTCATCGGGCGGCTGAAGGCCGTTCCTGCGCTCTGCGAGGCGGGGAAGGCAAACGTGAAGAATCCGCCCAAAGAATTCACGACTCTCGCCGTCGGCATGTCCAAAGGAGCGGTGGGATTCTTCGGCTCGAGCGTCGCCGATTGGGCGAAGGATGCAGCTGGTGGCGACGCGGCCCTCCTCGCCGAGGCCACCCAGGCGAGGGAGAAGGCGGCGGCGGCGATGACCGACTTCAACGCCTGGCTCGAAAAGGATCTCGCGCCGCGCTCGAACGGCGCATACGCGATCGGCGCGGAGAACTTCTCGGCCAAGCTTCGGTACGACGACATGATCGAAGAGCCCCTCTCGGAGGTCCTGGCGAGGGGGGAGGCGAATCTGGCCAGGGACTATGCCGCCTTCGTCGAAACGTCGAAGAAGATCGATCCGGCGAAGACTCCCGCCGAAGTGATGAAGTCGCTTTCCGACAAACACCCGACCGCCGAGGACCTGATTCCCTCAGCGCAGCGGAGCGTCGAGGCGGCGAGGCAGTTCCTGGTCGACAAGAAGATCGTGACGATTCCCTCCGAAGTGCGCCCGAGCATCACCGAGACCCCTCCCTTTGCGCGCTTCGGGAGCTTTGCGTCGATGGATACTCCCGGCGCCTACGAGACGAAGGCGACCGAGGCCTTCTACTACATCACTCCGGTCGAGAAGGACTGGGACGCCAAGCACCAGGAGGAGCACCTTCGGCTCTTCAATCCCTATGTCATGGACATGATCAACGTGCACGAGGTCTGGCCGGGCCACTACCTGCAGTTCCTCTACGCGAAGCGATTTCCGACCAAGACGCGCAAGCTCATCTTCTGCGGCACCAACGCCGAGGGCTGGGCGCATTACTCGGAGCAGATGATGGTCGACGAGGGGTTCGGCGGGGGAGATCCGAAAATCCGGCTCGCACAGCTCCAGGAAGCGCTCTTGCGCGATTGCCGTTACGTCGTCGGCATCAAGCTGCACACGCAGGGGATGACGGTCGAAGACGGAGCCAAGGTTTTCGTCGAAAAGGGATTTCAGGAGCCGGCCAACGGCTTCCAGGAGGCGCGGCGCGGCGCCTACAACCCGACCTACCTCTACTACACGCTGGGAAAGCTCGAGATCCAGAAGCTCCGCGACGAGTACTTGCAGAAAAAGCACGCCACGCTGCGGGAGTTTCACGACGCGTTCGTGGCGCAGGGCGGCCTCCCGATTCCGCTCGTTCGGAAGATCCTCTTCCACTAGGGCAGGCCGATCATGGCGCGGGCCATCGTTCGAGCGCCGGGAAAGACGTATCCGTCGGCGCTGACCCGTCAGACGCCGGCGCCGCGGGTCGATCTCGCGCTCGCTCGCGAGCAGCACGCGGGCTACGTGCGCACTCTCCGGCAAGCCAGTCTCGACGTGCTCGAGCTTCCTCCCGACGATCTCCACGCGGACGCAGTGTTCGTGCAGGACCGAATTTGCGTCCTCGACGGACGCGCGATCGTCAGCCGGTCAGCGGTCGCGTCGCGCGAAGGCGAGGAAGGCCCGATCCTAGAGGTTCTGCAGCGCGACTTCCCGCCAGAAATGCTTTCGGCGCCCGCTTTTCTCGATTGGGGAGATGTGCTGATCGCAGACAACCGCCTCTTTGTAGGGCTGTCCGAACGATCGAACGAGGAATCGGTCCGCCAATTGCAGGCGATGCTGGCACCACGTTGGACCGTCGCCGCAGTGCCCCTACCGGGCGACTTACTTCACCTCCTCTCCGGCTGCTCGTATCTGGGGGAGGGGTCCCTTCTCGCCGTCGATTCGCTCGTCCCGTTCGCTCGGAAGAACGGTTTCACCGTCGTCCGGGTGCCTTCACACGAAGAGGCGGCCGCCAACGTGCTGCCGCTCCGGAACACGGTCGTGATACCGGCTGGGTATCCCGAGTCGCAAGCCCGGATCGCTCAGACAGGGAGACGGGTGGTGCCGGTCCCGATGAGCGAGTTCCAGAAACGCGACGGCGGCGTGACCTGCCTGTCGATTCTGTATTGAGGAGCTCCGAGCCTTAGAATCGTCAGGGCAACCTCATGCCTCTTACAGCCGGAACGCGCCTCGGTCCATACGAGATCGTTTCCGCCATAGGCGCGGGTGGGATGGGCGAAGTCTACCGGGCGCGGGACACGCGGCTGGGGCGAGACGTCGCAGTCAAGGTCATTGCGGCCGGCTCGTCGCTGGATGGCGATCGACTTCGCCGCTTCGAGCAGGAAGCGCGGACGGCCTCGGCCCTCAATCATCCGAACATACTCACGGTCCACGATTTCGGAACCCATGACGGTGTGCCTTACGTCGTCACGGAACTTCTCCAGGGAGCCACTCTGAGAGAGCGCCTGGCCGCGGGAGCACTCTCGCCGAGACGAGCGATCGATTACGCGGTGCAGATCGCCCATGGACTCGCCGCGGCGCACGGACAAGCGATCGTCCATCGGGATCTCAAGCCCGAGAACATCTTCGTAACGGCGGACGAACGGATCAAGATCCTCGACTTCGGTCTCGCTAAGCTCACGACGAGCGCGCGCGACGACGCCAAGACGAACGTTCCCACTCAGGCGGCGGGGACCGAGCCGGGGATCATCATGGGAACCGCCGGCTACATGTCTCCCGAGCAGGTCCGCGGCGAATCCGCGGATGCGCGCTCGGATCTCTTCGCGTTCGGCGCGGTGCTTTACGAAATGCTGACGGGAACCCGGGCGTTTCGCGGAGATTCGGCGATCGAGACGATGAACGCGATCCTGAAGACCGACCCGCCGGAGCCGTCCCGGTCGCAAGCCGGTATCACGCCGTCGCTCGATCGGATCGTGCGCCGTTGTCTCGAGAAGAGTCCGGCCGCGCGGTTTCAGTCGGCCGACGATCTCGGGTTCGCCTTGACCGAGGCGGCGAGCGTCTCGACTTCTGCGCCGATGGCCGCGGTCCCCGATGGACGCCGGCGATTCGGAAGCCGTCTGGTTCTCGGCGTCAGCCTCGCCCTTCTCGTCGTCGGGTTGATCGCGCTCGGAGTCCGAGATCGTTTCCGTTCGCGCACCGCCGGCCGCATTCAGTCGCTGGCCGTCCTTCCGCTGGCGAATTTCTCCCGCGATCCGGAGCAGGAATATTTTGCGGACGGCATGACGGAAGAGCTCATCACCAATCTGTCACAGATTCGCTCCCTGCGCGTGATCTCGCGCACTTCGGTCATGGGGTACAAAGATTCCAAGAAGTCGCTGCCGGAAATCGGGCGCGAGTTGAAGGTGGACGGCGTCCTCGAAGGTTCCGTCGAGCGGGCGGGCAATCGGGTTCGAATCACCGCGCAGTTGATCGAAGCCTCGACCGACCGGCACCTCTGGGCAAAGAGCTACGAGCGCGATCTCTCCGACGTTCTGACTCTCCAGAGCGAGGTGGCGCAGGCGGTCGCTCACGAAGTCCGCGCGGCGGTGACGCCCGAGGAACAGGCGCGGTTCGCCCAGGCGCATCCGGTCGATCCCGAGGTCCACGCGATCTACCTGAAAGGCCGCCAGCACGTGAACATGGGCGTTGAGAAGGAGCTGCGGGAGGGAATCACCCTCTTCGAACAGGCGCTGGCTCGGGATCCCAAAAACGCGCGCTGCTGGGCCGGAGTCGCGGACGCGTGGACGGGCCTGTCCGACTTCTACCTCCCGCCGCGCGAAGCGATGCCCAAGGCGCGCGAGGCGGCGGAAAAGGCGCTCGCGCTCGACGACTCACTCGCCGAAGCACATACGTCGCTGGCGGTTGTCTACACGGCCTATGACTGGAAGTGGGCAGAGGCAGAGAAGGAATTTCGAAGAGCGATCGCGCTGAATCCAGGGTACGCGCCCGCTCACGACTGGTATGGAACCCTGCTTACGTCGCTCGGTCGAAGCAACGAGTCGCTGAAGGAGAGCCGCCTGGCGACGGAGCTCGACCCTCTCTCCCCAGCCGTCTACACGGACCTCGGGTGGAACACGCTCCTCGCACGCAAGCCGGCCGAGGCGGTCTCGCCGCTGCGAAAAGCGATCGAACTCGCGCCGGACTTCGGGCTCCCGCATGCGATGCTCGCGGTCGCGTTCGCCCAGACGCAGCATCCTTCCGAGGCGCTGGCCGAGGCGCACAAGGCCTACGAGGTCGATCAGAGTCCGCTCGTCATAGCGACCGCCGGAGGCGCTCTCGCGATCGCCGGAGATTCCGCCGGGGCCCGCCAAGTGCTCGTGCAGCTCGATGAGATTTCGAAAACCCATTACGTCTGTCCATATGAAGTGGGAATTGTCCACATCTGGCTGGGGGAGAAGGACGAGGGGCTTCGATTGCTGGAAAAAGGCTACGAGGTCCGTTCGGCGTGCATGCCCTTCACCAAGGTCGATCCGCGCCTCGACCCGATCCACTCCGATCCGCGGTACGCGGACTTGATGAAACGGCTCGCCTTCCCGCCGTAAACGAGAGGATCACGAAATGGCTCTCACCGCCGATAGGCTTGCAGCGCTGGGCAGTCGTTTCGCGGCTGGCGCGATCAATTTGCCAAACGAGAGCGGTGAACTGTACGGATCCCGGTTGGACCGCAAGCGACCATGATGCTCCCGGCAGGCACCCAGCTCGGCTCTTACGAAATCCTTGCTCCCCTAGGAGCGGGGGGGATGGGAGAGGTCTACCGGGCGCGGGATCTGAAACTGGGACGAGAGGTCGCGATCAAGATTCTCCCGCCGGCTCTCGTCCGAGACGCCGAGCACCTGGCGCGATTCGAGCGCGAGGCCCGCCTGCTCGCTTCGCTCAATCACCCGGGCATCGCGACGATTCACGGGATCGAACACGGAGAGGAAGGGCCGTTTCTCGTCCTCGAGCTCATCGAGGGCGAAACCCTCGGGGAGCGTCTCGCTGCCGGCCCACTGCCCCTCCCCGAGACGCTCGAGGTCTGCGGGCAAGTAGCCGATGCCCTCGGCGCCGCCCACGACCGCGGCGTCGTCCATCGCGATCTGAAGCCGGCCAACATCAAGATCACGCCCGAGGGCCGGGTGAAGGTGCTCGACTTCGGCCTCGCCAAAGGGTCGCCGTTTCTCTCTGGCTCCAGCGACTCGGTCTCGCCGACGGTCGGATCCGATGCAGCGACGAGAACAGGAACCATCATCGGCACACCCGCATACATGAGTCCCGAGCAGGCCCGCGGCAAGTCGGTCGACAAGCGAACCGACATGTGGTCCTTCGGCTGCGTGCTCTACGAAACACTCACGGGCCGGCGGGCGTTTGCCGGTGAGACCGTCTCCGATTCCCTGGTGGCAATTCTGGAGCGCGAGCCGGATTGGAGCGCGCTGCCATCCGAAACTCCGCCCTCCATCCGACACCTCTTGCATCGATGCCTCGAGAAAGATCCCAATCGCCGGCTTCGCGACGCCGGGGACGCACGACTGGAAATCGAGGACGCGCTGGCGGCCTCTCCCGAATCCCGCCGGGCCCCGCGCCGGCGAGCTCCGGTCGCCCTTTTCCTCGCGATCGCCGCCGCCGTCGTGCTGCTTCTTGCCTTTCTTCTCACGCGCCGGGGCGAAAGCCACGCGCGGATCGCCCAGCCGAAGCTCTCTCAGCTGACCTTCGCCGAAGGAATCGAAGAATCACCCGCGTGGTCGCGGGATGGAACTCGGCTCGCCTACACGACGGCGGTCGGCGGTCTGCGCAAGATCTTCCTCAAGACCGTGCCTTCGGAGGAGGACCGTCAACTGACCTCGGGTGATTTCGACGACATCCAGCCCGCCTTCTCTCCGGACGGACAGTCGATCGTCTTCGTTCGGTCTCGAGAAACGAAACGCCGCCTCGAGCCCGGAGACGTCTTCGGCATCTATGAAGGCGGGGACGTCTGGTCCATCGACGTCGCCTCCGGACGAGAGACGGAGCTGGTGCGGAACGGGTTCAATCCCGACTTCTCTCCCGACGGGAAACAGATCGCCCTCGATGCGTCCTGGGCCGGACCGCGGCGGATCTGGCTCGTGGACGCGCAGGGCCACAACCCGCAGCAACTCACGACGGACCAATCCGAGACGGTCGACCACGTGCGCCCGCGCTGGTCTCCGGATGGCCGGCGCGTCGCGTTTCAGAACATCGAGCGCACCAAGTTCGACGTTCGCGTCGTGGATCTGGCTTCGAAGAGCCTGACCTGGATCACGAACGATCTCTACAGAGACATCGACCCGGTCTGGTCGCCGTCCGGCCGCTTCATCTACTTCTCCTCCGATCGCACCGGCGGCTTGAATCTCTGGCGCTCCGCCGTGAGCGCCGATGGGACGCCGTCGGGTCTGCCGCAGCAGCTGACCTCCGGCGCCGGCCAGGACCTCGAGGCCGCTTTTTCGCAGGACGGCCGAAAGCTCGCTTTCGCGATCCTCAAACAAAACGCCGACGTCTGGAAGCTGCCCGTCGCTCCCGAGACCGGACGGCAGAGCGGTCAGCCGGAGAAGGTGATCGCGTCGAGCCGTGAGGACAGCCGTGGCGCCTGGTCGCCGGATGGGAAGTGGATCGCCTTCAACTCCGACCGCTCCGGCGAGATGAACATCTGGCTGGAATCGCTGGAGAGCGGAACGCCTCGACAATTGACGAAGGG
>DATDNV010000523.1:0-11684 GCA_036518075.1 Thermoanaerobaculia bacterium | reverse complement strand
TCCCAGATTTCGGGGTTGGAAGGCCATTCTCTCCTGCGGCGCCAAGTCGCGGACATGCGGGTCCTCGACCTCGCCTTCACGTCTCACTGCTGCAACGATCGTAATATATCAGATCTGATATAACACTTTCGCCGTTCACCGCATCCGCTGCGATAGGCTCCCATCAAAGGAAACCGTTGAACGAGACGGAAGAGAAAGCGGAGCCTCCGCGCGCTCGGGTCCTGCCTCGATGGCTGATCGACTGGCTGCCCGAGATCGTTCTCGTCCTCGTGACGACCGGAGCCGGGTTCTGGGCGGCGGGGCGGTGGCTCGACCCGTGCGGGGATCCAGGATACTCGTGGTCTTACGCCTACCGTCTCAGCCTCGGGGAAAAGCTCTATCGAGACATTTACACGCAGTACTCTCCGCTGTCTCTCTACCTGCTCGCCGCGGGCGCAAGAGTCTTCGGCGCGACGTCCCGCTACTTTCTGCTCGCTACTTGGATCCCGGCGATCCTCGCGGCGCTACTCGTGCTCCGGTGCGGCCGCGCATTCTTGTCGGCGTTCGAGCGTCTGGCTCTCGCGGGCATGATCATCGCTACCTCGCTGTTCGTACCGGGCCCGGGGCATCTCGTCTTTCCCTATTACGCCGGCGTCGTGCACGCGCTCATCTTTTCGACGGCCGCGCTTCTCTGCATTTCGCCGGAGACGGAGCTCCTCCCCCGCGCTGTTCTCTGGTCGGGTTGTCTGGCGGGACTCGCCTTCGCGTGCAAACAGGAGATCGGCGTCGCTGTTCTCGGGGGACTGGTCCTGGGCGTGATCCCCGGGCGCGATCGCTCCCACGTCGCGCTCGCGTGGCTCTTCGCCGGCTTTCTCGCGGTTCTTCTGCCAGTCGCCCTTTTCGTATGGTCTTCCGCTCCCTACGATTCGCTGGTTCACGACAATCACCTCTGGCCGATCTCCTCGCCCCCGTCGACGACAATGCATCTCCTGACTCTGACCTCCGGAATGGCAAGGCCTCTCTGGCTAGCTGCCCTCATCAAGAGGATCGCTCTCGGTCTTTGTCTGCTCGGGGGTCTCGCGGCGATCGCCCTGTTCGCCGCGCGCGGGCGAGGGCGGGCGCCCTGGCTACGCGTCCTTCTCTTGTCGGCCACCGCCCTCCTCGTCTGGCTTGCCGTCCGACGGTCGCCGGTGACCGCCCTTCCCCCTCTTGCCGTTTCGACGCTCGTCGGCTTCCTCGTTGCGGCGGCGGCGCTCCTGATCAAGGACCTTCCCCACCGCACGCTCCTGATCGGGCTGGCGACTTTCGCGGGACTGTTCGGGATGCGTAACGCCTTCTCGCCGAACGTCACCGGGCCCTATGCGGGACCGGCTCATCTCGTCTCCGCACTGACCAGCCTGATCGCGGTGCTCGTTCTGGCGCCTCGGCTGATCCTCGGCAGGACCCGAGCCGCCGCATCCCTGCGAGCCATACTCGCGACCGGTCTCTTCGGCTTCTGCTGGTGGCACGCCGGCCGATCGATCGGATTCCTTCGGCATCGCGAGAACGCGTCGGTCGAGACGCGGGCGGGTCGCGTTTTCACGGCGCCCGGTCGCCGCGACCTGCTGGAAGCGGTGGGCCGCGCCGCTGCCCCGGGCGAACGCATCCTGGTCCTCCCGGAGTCCTACGCGATCGACGTTCTCTTCCAATTGCGGGAGGTATCTCCGCTCCCCTGGGCCACGCCCGGCTGGTTCGACGCACGAATCGAGACGCGGCTGCTGCGGCGCGTCGAAGTCTCGCCGCCGGATCTCGTCATCCTCCTCGCCCGAGAATTCAAAGAGTATCGATCCGGGCCTTTCGGAGTCGGGTATGGCCTCGCTCTCTCCGATTGGTGCTCTCGCAACTATCGGACCGTTGCATCGCTCCCCGCCGGACAGGTGCTTCGCCGCCGATGAGGCCGGCATCGGCGGCGTATGTCAGATCTGATATATCGCTCGTCGCGGCTTGCCGCCGAGGCGGCGGTCTCTGCGATAGGCTCGCGGCGAAGGATCGCGATTGAACGAGACGGCGAACGGGTCCGGGGCTTCGGCGATTCGGACGTTCGCGGCCGGGCTGCGCGATTGGCTGCCCGAGACCGTCCTCCTCCTCGTCACGACGTGCGCGGGAGTCTGGGCCGCGGGACGATGGGGGGATCCGTGCGGCGACGCCGGCTACGCCTGGTCGCTCGCTTACCGCGTCAGCCACGGAGAGAAGCTCTACCGCGATATCTACACGCAGTACACGCCCCTCTCTCCCTACCTTCTGGCTGCGGGCGTCTCCGTCTTCGGGGCCGCGCCGCGATTCTTTCTCTACGCGTACTGGATCCCGGCGATCGTCGCCGCGCTTTTTCTGCTGAGGTGCGCTCGCTCGGTCCTCTCGACGTTCGAGCGTCTCACTCTGGCCGGAATCGTGATCGCCACGTCGCTCTTCCTTCCTGGGGCGGGACACCTCATCTTTCCCTATTACCCGGGAGTCGTTCACGCCCTGCTGTTCTCCGTGGCGGCGTTCCTGTGTCTCCGACCGGGTGCGGCGACCGCGGTGCGAGTCGCCGTGGCTGGCTGCCTGGCGGGCGCCGCCTTTGCCTGCAAGCAGGAGATCGGGCTGGCGGTTCTCATCGGCCTCGCGGTCAGTCTTGCCGCCGGACCCGCTCCCCGTTTCGGCTTGCTCGCCCGTCTCCTGGGTTCGTTTCTCGCCGTCCTTCTCCTCGTTGCTCTCTGGGCGCTCGCCTCGGCCCCATACGAATCACTGGTGCATGACAGCCGTCTCTGGCCGCTCGCCGCCCCACCCTCGACCACGATCCATTTTCTCGGCGAAGCGAGTGGACTGGAGAAACCTCTTTGGCCGATTGCCGTCGCCAAGAGGATCTTTCGCGACCTCGCCGCGCTCGGAACGGTTGCCGCGATTTGTCTGGCCGCCTCGCGGGAACGGACGCGAGCGCTCTGGACGCGCGTCGCGGTCCTGTGCCTCGCCGCCGCGGCCGGCTGGCTCGCCCTGGCGAAGTCGCCCGTGCGCGCCGTACCCTCGCTCTCCCTCTCCGCGCTTCTTGCGTTTCTGCTCGCAGCCGCTGTGATCCTCCTCAAAGACTTCCCGGATCGCGCTTTCGTCGCGGGGTTCGCCGTCTTCGCCGGGCTCGCCGGCTCGCGGGCGGTCTTCTCGACGAATCTCGCGGGACACTACGGCGGGCCCGCGCACTTCGCCACCGCGCTGAGCTCTCTGGTCGCTTTGCTCGTTCTTGCGCCCCGGCTGCTCCTCGGCCGCTGCGCCGCGGCCTCCTATCTGCGAAAGGGGCTCGCGATCGGCCTGTTCTGTTTCAGCTGGTGGCAGGCCGCCGCCGCGGCCCGGTCTCTCGAGTTTCCCAGGAACATGCCCGTCGACACGCCCGCCGGGCGCGTGGTCGCGGCGCCCGAGGGGCGGCGTCTCCTGGAGATGATCGCGAAGCACGCGGTCCCCGGCCAGAGCGCTCTCATCATCCCGGAGCCGTACGCGATCGACGCTCTCTTCCGGCTGCGAAACGTTTCTCCGCTGCCGTGGGCCTCGCCGGGTTGGCTCGACTCGAGAATCGAGACGAGTCTCCTCCGACGGCTCGAATCGTCCCCTCCCGATCTGGTCGTCCTCATCGCCCGACGCTACAAAGAGTATGGCGCCGGTCCGTTCGGCATCGGTTACGGGCGGGCCCTTTCCGACTGGTGCCGGATCCACTACAGCGTCGTCGGATCGTCCGACCAGGGTCAGATTCTTCGCCGAAAGTAGGACGCCGGCCGCACGCCGGCTCTTATATCAGATCTGATATGGAGCGCGGCTAGCGCATGGCCTCCATCGGCGAGAGGCGGGACGCCCGAACCGCCGGGTACATCCCGAAGCTGAGAGCGAGCAGGAGCGCGACCCCCCAGGCGACCGCGAGGCCGACCGGATTGACGACCAGGCCATAGGGAAACTTCGAGGCGAGAGCCGTACACACCATCGCCCCGAAGAACGTGCCGACGGATGCCCCCACGGCGGCGAGCACGCACGCTTCCAGGAGAAACTGCACCAGGATCTCGCCGTCGGAAGCGCCCATTGCCTTGCGAAGGCCGATCTCGTAGCGCCGGTCGGAGAAAGAGATGAGCATGACGGAGAGAACTCCGACGCCCCCCACCAGGAGCACCGTTCCGGCGAGGCTCATCAACACGACGGTCCAGCCGTGCATCTGGTTGAGGAAGTTCTGGTAGGAGCGAGCCATCTCCGCTTCGAGGTCGACGATCTCGACGTCCTCGATCCCGTGATGGGCTTGCCGGGTTCTCCCCAGAAGCATCGCGGACACCTCTCCGAGATCCCGCTTCGCCCTCAGTTTGACGGAGACCTGTGCGAGCTTGTGGTCCGGGTCGATCCGGTCCATGTAGGTCTCGAGCGGGATGAGGATGCCGTTGGCGTCGTACCAGTTCTCGTTGGAGAAGAGCTGGCCGGGCGCCTGGACGCCGACGATGCGGAACGGCACGCCCTCGACGGTGATGTCGCGGCCGACCGGGTCGGAACCGCCGAAGAGCTTGGACGCGAGGGTCGCCCCCACCACGGCGACGGTCGAGTGGCGTCTTTCGTCGTCTTCCGTCAGACCGCGTCCCAGTCCGATCGGCCGGTTCATCAGGCTCGCATACTCGCGAGTGACTCCCATGAGGTAGGCGCGCTCGCTTCCGCCGGCGACCCGCACCGCGGAGGTCTTTTGCGCACGCGGAATGAACCCGAGCACGTTCGGATTCGGCTCGGTGATGCGAGGCAAATCCTCGTAGCGAAGCCCCGGGCTCATCGCAAAGCGCTTCGCGTCCTCGGTCGTTTGGGGGCTCTTGGGCGCCATCATGACCGTGCCGTCCCAGCTCATGCCGGCAAAGCCCATCGAGACCTTGTCCATGACGCCGTCGAGGACTGAGGTCATGACGACCAGAGCGAAGACTCCCAGCGTGAGGAGCGTGAGCGTCAGCGTCGAGCGGAGCTTGTGCGCCCAGAGCTCGACGAATCCTCCGCGGATGACTTCGCCGTAGAGCGCCAGATGCCCGCGGAAGCCCAGGCGGCGCTCCTGAGAAGGAGTTAGGACGTAGGACGAAGGACGCAGGGATTCGCTGATGACTGCGTCGCTCATATTTTCCCTACCACCCAAGTCCTACCACCTACGTCCTTCGCGCTCATTCGTACCTCAGCGCTTCCATCGGCGAGAGGCGGCTCGCCTTGACCGCCGGGTAGAGCGCGAAGAGGAACCCGAACGCCCCGGCCAGGAAATAGGCCCAAATGAAGCTCTTTGCCTGCATGAAGAGCGGAATTCCGATCGCCGCGGTGATGACCTTGGAGAAGGCGATTCCGATCACGAGCCCCACGAGACTTCCGAAGCCGGTCAAAAGGAGCGCCTCGGTCATGAACTCCTTGAAGACTTCTTTTCCGGACGCGCCGATCGCCATCTTGACTCCCACCTCGCGCACCCGCTCTTTCAGCGTCGCCATCTGGATGTTCACGTTGACGATGCCTCCGCCGATCAGCGACAGCACCCCGGAGAGCATGAAGATGATGTCGTAAACGTCCCCCTGGCTCCTCTCCTTCTTCACCCGCGCCGCCACGTCGTCCAGCCGGAAGTCTTCCTGCTGCCGGTGATTCGCTTTCAGCATGGAGGAGAGACCCTTCGAGAAGATCGCCATCGCGTTCAGATCCCGAATCCGGAACGTGACGCGGTCGAGCCGGTGATACTGGTCTCCGTCGAAGCGGCGCGCGACGAGAGTCGCGGGTAGAGCGATGATCTGATTGCGGCGGCGGAAGATGTTGCGTCCGTCCTTGCGGAAGCGAAACACGCGCTCCTGAAGAAGTCCGACGACCTGCACCGGAACATCGCCGACCCGGATCGTCTTGCCGAGCGCATGCCCGTCGGGGAAGAAGGTCGAGACGGCTTCCGTGCCGAGAACCGCAACGGGCCGCGCGGAATCGAGATCGCCCGCCGTGAAGGCGCGCCCGCGCGCGATTTCGTACCCGTCCATCGGAAGGTAGTCGCCGCCGATCCCCATTACCTGGCGTTCCTGATCGGCGTACGGCGAGCGCACCCGCGCGCGGATGTTCTTCTGCTGACTGACGCCGCTCACCGATTTTTGATCGAGATCCTCCCCCTCGTTCGCGTCGTCCCGGCGAAGACCGAGGTTCGCCGTCTGCAGCGCGGTCGGCTGGCCGTCCTTGACGATGGCCGACGGCTGGACGTTGAGCTTGTCCAGGCCTCCGAGGCGGACATAAAGCTCGTCGGCGCGGCGCCTCTGACTGTCGGAGATCGAAAAACCGCCGAGCACGGAGGCCACACCCAGCATGACTCCCAGAGTCTGAAGAGTCGAGCGGCCCATGTTCTCCCGCATCTCGACCCAGGCGTTGCGGACTCGCTCGGTGAAGGCGCCGGTCATCATCGCCTTTCGCGCAGACCGAGGGCCATGAGGATCAGCTCAGCAACTGCCTCCGCGAGGAAGCAAGACATGAAATCGACGAGCGTCGTCATGCCGCCTGGGCTTGAAGGATGAGGCCGTCGTGGATCTCGACCTGGCGCTGCGCCAGAGCGGCGATGGAGAGATCGTGCGTGACGATCATGATCGTGTGTCCCTGGCGATGGAGCTCGGTGAAGAGCTCGAGGACCTCGTGGCCGGTCTTGGAATCCAGGGCTCCCGTGGGCTCGTCCGCAAGCAGGAGCGACGGCCGATTCGCCAGGGCGCGGGCGATCGCGACCCGCTGCCGCTGGCCGCCCGAAAGCGCTCCGGGAAGAGTCTTTGCCTTTTCCGGGATGCCGACCTTCTCGAGAAGCTGGAGTGCTCTCTCGCGACGCTCCTTCTTCCCGACACCGGCGTAGAGCATCGGCAGCTCGACGTTGCGGGCGACCGACGCCTTTGGCAGCAGGTTGTACTGCTGAAACACGAAGCCGATCTTCTCGTTGCGGATGTGAGCGAGGTCGGAACCCGACAGCGACTCGACGCGCTGCCCCTCGAGCGCGTAGATCCCGGACGTCGGAGAGTCGAGACAGCCGAGGATGGCCATCAGCGTCGACTTGCCCGAGCCCGACGGCCCGATCAACGCGACGAACTCTCCACGCTCGACGGTGAGGTCGATACCGCGAAGTGCGTGAACCGCGACGCCGTTGCTCCCGAACGTCTTGGTCAGGCCCTGAGTTTCGATGATGTTCATAGGCCCTCAATGAGGACGTGGGTCGTAGGTCGTAGGGAAAACGGCCGCTCCCCCTACGTCCTACCTCCTAATCCGTGTCGTCGTCCTTCTCGACCTTCTTCTTGGTCGGATCCTCGAGCGAGACCTCCTGGCCGGACTTCAAGCCCGCGAGGATCTCGACCCGCTCGAGCGTGGCGACGCCGGCGGACACCGGAACGACGTCGAAGTAGTCCTTCCAGTGGTCGGACAGCCAGATGAACTTGTTGCGACCCGTCAGTCCCTCCTTGGCGGCCGCGATCTGCTGGGGCTTGAGGCCGACCTTGAGGCGATAAGCAATCGTCTGGCCGTCCCGCTTCTGCAGCGCCTCGAGCGGGATCGAAATCGCTTTGTCTCGCTTCTCCCCGAGGATCTCGACGTTGGCGCTCATCCCGGTCCGAAACGCGTCTGCGAGCTGGTCGAGGGTCACCTCGATCTTGAAGACTTTGATCTTGTCGACGAGGTCGGCGGAAGGCGCGACGAAGCTCACTCGGCCGGTGAAGATCTTCTGCGGATACGCATCGAGCGTAATCCGCACCGGCTGGCCGACGTGCACCTTGGCGATGTCGACCTCGTTCAGGTTGACCCGAATGATCAGCGACTTCAGATCCGCCACGGTTAAGAGGACAGTGCCGGCGTTGAAGGAGGAGACTCCCGACGTGACCGTCTCTCCGAGCTCCACGCCCTTCTTGATGACCACGCCCGACATGGGAGCGGTCACTCGCGCGTTCTGCGAGGAGGCGTTGCCCGAGATCGGGATGCCGCGGGCCTCGACGATCTGGTAGCGCATCTTCGCGGCGTTCAGATTCTCGACGGCGACCTCTCGGGTGTTCTTGACCTGCTTGAACGCGTCGCTGCCGAGAAGACCCTGGTCGAACAGGGCCTTCTGCATCGCGTACTCGCGCTCCGCGTCCTGAAGCTTGAGCTGCGCCTGGGTCAGGCCGGCCTGGACGTCCGAGAGCGTCTGGGCCTGATTGACGTCGGGCTCGACCTCGGCGAGGAGGTCGCCCGTCTTGACGACCGCCCCTTCGCGCACGCGCAGGCTGATCACTCGCCCTGAGACCGCCGACTTGACATCGACCTTGGTCACCGGATCGACGACCCCCACCTCGCGGACCGAGACCTGCAGATCCTCCTGCAAGACTTTTCCGAGCCGGAACGGGCTCTGTTTCTCTTTCGGATCGGTCTTCTCGCGCCCGCGGGCGGCGACGAGAGCTGCGCCCAGGACCACGATTCCCAGCGCGAGCCAGATCCAACGCTTTTTCTTCATGAAGAACCTCAAAATTGCCGGACCCCGCCGGCCGCTGGTCGCCTCTAAATCCTTGGAAGACATCAACGGTCTCGCCGTCCTAATACGCAATTCCCCGGGAGAATGTTCGCGAAAACACGGCGAAACTCTTCATTTTCTTGAGGAAGGAGAAGCGGAACTTCAGCGCGTTGAGCCCAAAGCCCGCCCCTGGGCTCGGGACTTGCCGCGATCCGGCAGCTGCGCGAGGAAAAGAAGAGCCAAGCCCAGAAGGTCCCACGCCGTATCCCGGAGCCGTCTCGCGAGCCCGAGCGCAAAGCCGCGCGCCGGATCGAGTCCGAGGACTCCCAAGACGGCGTAGGCCGCACCCTCCGGTACGCCCGCCTTCGCCGGGACGAAGAAGAAAAAGCCTTCGACGAGGACGAGCAGCACCGCGATCGAGAACGCGAGCGAGAACGGGACGGGGACGCCGAGGAAAAAAAGGATCCAGTACACGTCGGCGACCGCGACGAACCATCCCAGGTAGAAGAGAGCCACCGACGCCAGAAAGTCGCTCGGCCTTTCGCGCAAGGAGCCGAAGATCTCGTTGTCCAGGGCCTGCGCATCCACCTCGGACGACGTCCACCTGGCCGGCAGCCAGGATTTTCGCTCGAACACGCGTTGAATCCGGCGAAACCCGTCTCCACGCCACACCAGATAGAGCAATCCCGCGATGGCCAAAGCGAGGAGGGCAGCGAGGGCGACTCCGGCTCCCGCGACCCGGCCGCGAAGCCCTCCGGCCGCGAGGAACGGAATTCCGAGGACGATGAAGAGAAGCTGCGCGAAGAACTGAGCCATCGCGGCGAGGCCCACCGAAGCGAACGCGACCGGCGCGGGCACGAGTCGCCTCAGAAGACTGACCCGGAGAAGCTCCCCTCCGACGACCGCCGACGGCGCCAGATGATTGATCGCGTCGCCGGACAGGCGCATCGAGACGAGCGACCGAAAGGGCACGGCTCTGTATCGAGGAGGAAGCGCGCACCGCCAGGCGAGCGTGTAAAGGAGAATGGCCAGCCCTTCCTGCGCGAAGATCACGAGGAATCCCCAACCCAGTTGTCTCAAGTTCCTCGCGACCGTGCCGAGCCCGGCGCGGTAGAGGAGCCCCAGGAACAGGAGAGTTCCGGCTGCGAGGGAGAGCCGTTCGAAGGTCTTCATCCGGTTAGGTCTGCTCGCTTCTGATTTCCCGCTTCCGGGAGAGATCCGAGAGTGTGTTTCGTCACCGGCCCGCTTGAGCCGGCGCCGAGTCGTCGGCGGGCGCCAGCTCCAGACCGAACGGAACGAGACGGCCGCCCCGCTCGAGACGGAACCGCTCGCCTCTCCAGACGATGGTTCCTCCGAAGAAGGCTGCGAGCCAGAGAGCGCAACTCAGCAGGTCCCTCGCCGGAACCAGCCACAGAAAGCGCTTCGCAGCTTCATCCTGGAGACACCGCACCGCGACGAACCAGGACATGGCCAGGCGAACTCCTACCGTCGCTGCCGCCAGCGCCCAGGCGAGCAGCGAAAACGGCGCGAGCAGAACCAGAGCGAGCGCGGCCGCGACTCCCTGGGTGAAGACGAGACCGGCGTAGCCCGCGGGTCTCGAGGAACGAATCCCGCGATACCAGCGCATCTGATGGTACAGAAGCTCCCGAAAATCCGCCGTGCTCAATCGATGCTCGACGACGTACGGAGAGAGCTCGACCCGATAGCCGAGCTGGCTCGGACGGTTCCCGAGCTGGAAATCATCGGCCAGATAGTCGGCGAATGCGGCAAAACCGCCGATCGACGCGAGCACGGCGCGGCGGATCAGAATCCCCGATCCCATCGCGAAGCTCATCCCTTCGAGGCGGCGCGCGACGAGGACCGACGGCTGAAACTCCGTCGAGAGCCCCAGGGCGTCGATCCAGCCCGCCGCGCCGGATGCCTTCGACCGGTAGAGGCAGGTCACCACGCCAACCTCCGGATCCTCGAGAGGCCGGGCGAGCAGTTTCAGGTGCGACGGGTCGACCCGGATATCGCTGTCCGAGACGAGCAGGTTGTCGTACTTCGCCTCCGCGGCCATGTTCGCGAGATTCGAGACCTTGCGATTGGTTCCGATCGAGCGATCGCTGACCACGATCTTGACATCAGTCGCCGGGAAATCCCGTGCGACCGCGCGCGCCACTTCCAGGCCCGGCTCGTCCTCCGACTCGGCCCCGAAGATCAACTCGTACCGGGAATAGTCCTGCCTGCAGAACGAGGCGAAGTTCTCGTAGGCGCCGACGTCGAGCCCCCGGATCGGCTTCAGAATCGATATGGGCGGGCGCGCGTAAAACGTCCACCGGGGCCGTTCGCCAAAAAACGCGCGAGCGGAGTAGATCGCGTACAGGTAGTAGAGGATCGCGGACATGCAGATCGTCGCGACCGCGGGCTGCGCGATCGGCAGCAGCAGCCGGAGCCAGTCCACGTGCGCGGCCATGGCCGGCCGAGCGAATGGCGCCGCAGACCTCAGCCAGCCCGCCGCGTGCTCCACCGGAACCTGAAGCACGGGGCTCATCGCGAGTCCCTGTAGCTCGTCAGCGCGAATCCGTTCGCGTCGAGCGCATCTCGAACGCGCGCGCTCACCAGAGCCGCCAGCTCGTCCGACCCCGAGCCGGGCGGTCCGTTCAACGGTTCCCCCGCGATGGCCACCGCGGGATGGAAGTAGAGCTCCGCGAAGTTCGCCTGGATGCGGGGAATCAGGCCGAGCACGTACGACTCGGTCATGCGGCCGGTCGCGAGCAGGCCGTAGACGCGGTCGGAGAAGGCGACTCCCGCCGCCCGAAGCCTTCGCTCGCCGAATCTCCGAAGTCTGCGAAAGATCCAGCTCCAGACGAGCTTCGTCGCCAGGCCGCTCGAATCCAGCGCGAGGGTGAGGCGGAGCTCCTCCGACGGCAGCCGGATCGCGGGAATACCAAACTCGCGGGCGAACTGGAGGAGAGTGCCCAGCACGAAGGGATGGAGGTGCAGGTGATGGTGCCCATCCACATGCGAGAGAGCGAGTCCCGTGCCACGGAATCGCTCGAGCTGGGCTCGGATCTCGCGCGCGAGCTCGCGCCGCGCCGCCGGTCGAAACTGATACTGGAGGCCGACCCAAACGGGTCGGGCGGGAAGGCGGGCGTCTTCGTCCACGAGATGAGGGATCTCGGACGGCGGAAGGACCGGACGCCCGTCGACGACGACCAGGTGGAGGCCGACCGCCAGTTTCGGATGTGCGCGAGCG
>DATDNV010000522.1:0-3095 GCA_036518075.1 Thermoanaerobaculia bacterium | reverse complement strand
TTCTACGACGAAACCGGCGCGATCCGCGACGTCATTCAGAATCATCTGCTCCAGGTCGTGGCGCTCCTGGCGATGGAGCCGCCGACGACCCTTTACCCGGACTCGGTGCGCGATGAGCAGGTCAAGATCTTTCGATCGATTCCGCCGCTCGAGCCCGAGAACGTCGTGCGCGGGCAGTTTCGCGGCTACACGAAGGAGCCCGGGGTCGCGGCCGGGTCGGTTGTCGAGACGTTCGCGGCGGTTCGCCTGAACATCGATACGTGGCGCTGGGCCGGAGTGCCCTTCGTCATCCGTGCGGGAAAGAACCTGCCGGTGACTGTCACGGAGGTCCTGGTCGATCTGAAGCGATCTCCCCTTTCGCGGCTTTCGCCGAGAGAGAGCAACACCTTCCGCTTCCGGCTCGGACCCGACATCGGGATTTCGATTCAAGCGCGCGTGAAGAAACCCGGGGTCGGGTTCGCGACGATCCCCACCGAGCTCGTCGCCGTCCGGCAAGACTCGAGCGACGAGGTCGAAGCATACGAGAGACTTCTGACCGACGCGATGCGGGGAGAATCCCTTCTCTTCGTCCGGGAAGACGCCGTCGAGGCGGCCTGGGCAGTCGTGAACCCGATCCTCGGAAACGTGACGCCCGTGCATCCGTACGAACCGGGCACCTGGGGACCCAAGGAGGCCGACCGCCTGGTCACGGACATCGAAGGCTGGGTCAATCCGGCGCCTTCGGCTTCCCCTTCGGGCAAGAAGACGGCCTGACGATCCGGTAATAGAGTTCTTCCCGCTTTCGTCCCCGTTCCCGAAGGAGGTCCGCCATGGCGCGAAAGGGTCTCTCTCTTCCCATTTCACTGGCCGCCGCTTTGATTGCGGCGACGGCCTTGAGGAGCGGGGCCTCGGAGCTCTCGCTCAACGTCATCCAGTATCCGGATCGGCGCAGCGTCGAAGTTCCTTTCGCGCCGACCGGCCGTGGGGCGACGGGAGCCTCTCTCCACGCCGAAGTCGAGTTGAGCCAGGGTCAGGCTCGCATCGACATCGATTTCCGAAAAATGCAGCCGGCCATCCTGTTCGGAGGAAACATCACCTCCTACGTTGTCTGGGCGGTCTCCGCAGCCGGACTCTACGAGAACCTCGGTGAGCTGTGGGTCGAAGGCGAAAACGGGAGCGCGCGCTACCAGACCGGGATGAAAGAGTTCGCCATGTTCGTGACGGCGGAGCCCGTCCCGGGCATCTGGAGGCCGTCGGATCTCGTGATCTTCACTTCGCTTCCCACCCAGAGCCAGTACGCCAAGAACTCGACCCTCGCCTTTTCCGCGTTCGGAACGGCGATGAAGCATGACCGGGACTCGATCGGGTCACTGCGCTGGGAAGGCAACGAACCGATCGCGCTCTACCAGGCGCGCAAGGTATACGAGGGTGGAACCGAGTTCGGTCTGGCCAAGTATGACGAGAAGTCGATGCGCGATGCGCAGACCGCGCTCGCCCAGGCGACGAACTCCCAGGGACGCGGCGGCAGCTCGAAGGCGGTCACGGACTACTCGCGCCGCACCGACTCGCTGGTGACGACTGCGGCGCGCGCGATGTACAAGGCACAGCAGGCGGAGGCGGAAGCGGCAGCGGCGGCCAAACGCCAGGCGGAGCTCGACGCGCTTGCGAAGAAGGCTGACGTCGCTCAGCAGAGCGCCGCCGCGGCCGATGCCGCTCGGCGCCAGGCTCAAGACGCCGAACAGCGGGCGAATCAGCTACGGCAGCAGGCCGAAATGGAAAAGAGCGAGGCCGAGCGCGCCAAGGCGGAGATGGCCGCCGCGGCGGCCGCGCTCGCGGCCCAGAAGAGCGACCTCGAGGCGGAGATGGCGGCTTTGAAGGCCGAGAAGGATGCCGCAGACAAAGCGAAAGCCGACATGTCGGCGACCGCCGCGAACCTGGATGCCCAGAAGAAGGATCTCGAGACGCAGATGGCGGCTCTGGCCGCCGAAAATCAGAAGACGGCCGCCGAACGCGACGAGCTTGCGCAGAGGCTCACCGGCGCTCTGTCCACGGTCGCCGATACCCAGAATACGGCGCGCGGGGTCGTCGTCAATCTATCCGACATTCTCTTCGACACGAACAAAGCGACGCTCAAACCGGAGACGAAGCTGACCCTCGCGAAACTCACGGGGGTGCTCTCGGTCTTCCCGAAGCTGAACCTTCGCGTCGAGGGATATACCGACTCGACAGGCACCGACGAGATCAACAACAAACTGTCTCGGGAGCGCGCGTTGTCCGTCGTCGAGTTCCTCCAAGCGGAAGGAATTGCCGGCTCCCGCATCACTTCGGAAGGATACGGCTCGAAATACCCGGTCGCCTCCAACGACACCAAGGAGGGGAAGGCGAAAAACCGGCGCGTCGAGATCGTCCTCGCCGAGGGCGTCGTGGCTGCGCCGAAACCCTGATGTTCGTTCTGTGAAACGTCTCTGAAGACGAAGGGGATGAGGGAGGAGCTTCCTTCGTGCGACCGTTCGAAAGAGTCGCTCCTCACTCCCTCGAGTTTCGCCCGAGCGGTCGGACCTCCCGCTCGAAGCCGGTCTCTGCGGTGAGTCCCGCATGAACTTCACGGCGCTCATCCTCGGCATCGCGGCCAGCCTGTTTCTGGCAACGCTGGCAATGCTCGAGATCGGCCACCGCTGGGGCAAGAGGCATGCGGCGGAGGGGATCGAGGGCGCTGGGAGTGCCGTCGAAGGAGCCGTCTTCGCACTGCTCGGCCTTCTGATCGCCTTCACCTTTTCCGGGGCGATTTCGCGGTTCGATTCGAGACGGGAGCTCGTCGCCCAGGAGAGCAACGCCATCGGCACGGCATGGCTTCGGATCGACCTGCTTCCCCCGAAGGATCAACCCGGCGTGCGGGATCTCTTTCGGCGATACCTCGACTCCCGCCTGGCGACCTACCGCAAGATTTCCGAGGGCCAGCGTCCGGATGCCGAGGTGTCGGAGTCGGGACAGCTCCAGAACGAAATCTGGAGGGTGTCGGTCGCCGCCTGCCGCGCCGACGACTCCATCACCTCCTGCATGCTTCTCTTGCCGGCGCTCAACGAAATGATCGACATCACGACGACGAGGGCGATGGC
>DATDNV010000521.1:0-6058 GCA_036518075.1 Thermoanaerobaculia bacterium | reverse complement strand
GGACGGGGAGGGTCGCCGTTTTGGGCTTTGGACTTCCGTCGAACTGAGCGCTCCAGCGGGTGACATTCTCCTCGATCGAGCCTCCGCGTCCCGCGCCGAAGAAAAACACCCCGCATTCACCCGAATCGGCTCCCTTCGGTCCCGGGATCGTGTAGGTCACGACCCGCATCGACCGAGAAGGCTGCTCCGTCCATTGCGGCGGCGCGGTCCAGCGCACTCCTCCGGCCGTTGGAGAGGATGCGGCAAACACTCCCGACGCAAGCAGCGCGAGAGCCAGAGCCGCGGTTGCATTTCGCGCGAGATTCATGGACGCTTTCGGCGCCGAAGGATATCGCGAAGTCGAGAAGCTCCCGATCGGTGAGGCGGCGGAGACGGCACCGAACGGTCTGGTGGGTAGGGTATCCTGCGCGGCTTCGAAGACGGGATCGGGCGAGGGAGGGGGACAGGTCATGCCGGGGGAGAAGCGAGGTTGGAGAACGGTCGGAATCGCCGCGGCCATTCTGGCGGCGATGCTCGCTTCTCTCGTCTACGGTTATCTCATTCGTCGCAACCATTATTTCCCCTACCATCTCGCGATCCACACGATCAAGGCCATGCAGCCGGAGCCTTCCGAGCGCTGGCATCTGGCGCGGCCGGACACGGGAACCGGACCCGGCTCGCCCGAGAACGTCAAGCATCTGGCCAATCTGCCTTACCTTCAGGGATACCGCCCGGCCACGTCGAGCGGAGGAATTCGCGCCTATGACCGAACCCTCGCTCAGGACGGGCTGAATCTTTTCGTCTCGGCCCACGCTCCCGTGGCGACGCTCATGGACATGGATGGAACGGTCGTGAAGACCTGGACGAGCGACACCGCCAAGGCGTTTCCGGGGTTCGAGCTGCGCGGCCCCAACACCGTACATGCGCATTTCTTCCGCCGGGTCCGGCTCATGCCCGACGGAGGTGTTCTCGCGATCTTCGACGAGATTGGTCTCGTCCGGCTGGACTCGGCCTCCCGGATCGTGTGGGCGCTGCGCGAGCGGGTGCATCACGATTTTTTCGTCGACGAGAAGGGCGAGATCTGGGTCCTGACGCGCGAGAGCAAGATGGTTCCGGACCTGAGACCCAAGAGCCCCGTGTGGGAAGACGCCGTCGTGGAAGTCAGTCCCGACGGACACGTGGTCCGAAGGGTCTCGCTCCTCGATGCGTTTCGTCAGTCTTCCTACGATTCGATGTTGATGCGGATGCCTCCCGCGGAAGACATCTTCCACACCAACAGCATTCAGGTCCTGGACGGCACGCTGGGCGACCGTCTGCCTGCGTTTCGAAAAGGCAACATTCTGGTGTCGATCCCCCGGCTCGACGCCGTCGCGGTTCTCGATCCCGCCGAAGGCCGCATCGTGTGGGCTCTCACGGGGCAGTGGAGCGCCCAGCACAGCGCGCATCTTCTTTCCAGTGGGAATCTCCTCCTCTTCGATAACCTCGGCTTGATGAAAGCCGCCTCCCGCGTCGTGGAAGTGGATCCGCTGACGCAGAAGATGGTTTGGAGCTTCGGGGGCCGTGCGGGCGAGGAGCTGCTCTCCGAAACCAGCGGATGGGTCGAGCGCCTCGCCAACGGCAACACCTTGATCACCGAGTCGAACTTCGGACGGGTGATCGAAGTGACTTCCGACAATCGTGTCGCCTGGGAGTTCGTCAACCCCAACCGCGCGGGCGAGAAGAATCAGCTCGTCGCGACGATTTACGGGATGGAACGGGTCGGCCGGGATCTGCCGTTCCTGAAAGAGCGCAAGGGCGGATCCGCCGCCGCCTCCCGCTGAGGTCGGATGGCAGGACCGAGCCACGACCGCCCGATTTCCGAGATGCAAAAACCTCGATCCGGCCCCCTGCGGGTCCTTCTCGGCCTGTTCGCCGCGGTCCTGCTGCTCGCGGCTGGGGCCGCCTGGGGGTTCTTGATGCACGCGAAGGAAGTCTTCCCGTACGCGATCTTGAAGGACGCGTATCACGCGATCCGGCCTGGCGCAGCGCGCCAAGCGCCGAAGAAGCCTGCCCACCATGACCGTGGCGCCCCCGATTCGATCCAGCGTCTCGCGAACCTGCCCTACCTTCAGGGCTATCGCGCCGCGAGCGAAGGCAAGGCGATTCGCGTTTACGACCGAGAACATGCCGCCAATGGTTGGAACCTGTTCGCGTCCGGCCACGCTCCGGTGGCGACGCTGATGGATATGGATGGCACGGTGGTCCACACCTGGACGGTGGACGCCGCCAAAGCGTTTTCAGACGGTTCGGCCGAACGCAACCGGCATGCCCGCTTCCTGAGGCGCGTGCTCTTGCTTCCCGATCGGTCGATCCTCGCGCTCATCGACGAGCTCGGCCTGGTGCACCTGGACGTCGACTCGCGAATTCTCTGGGCGCTGCGCGAGCGAACCCATCACGACCTCTTCGTCGATTCGGCGGGAGACATCTGGGTGATCTCCCGCGACCTGCGCCTGGCGCCGGAGCTCAAGCGCGAGGAGCCCGTCTGGGAAGACTTCATCCTGAAGTTGTCGCCGGAGGGCAAGCTCCTGCGCCGGTTCTCGGTCCTTCAGTGTTTCCTTCGCTCGCCTTACGCGCCGCTTCTCGCGGATGCGAATCCCTGGCAGCACGACATTCTCCACACCAACAGCGTTCGCGTCCTGGACGGAAGCCTCGCGGGGCAGTCGCCTCTCTTTCGGCGGGGAAATCTCTTGATTTCCCTCAAGAACATCAACGCGGTGGCGATTGTCGACCCCGATGCCGAGGCGGTGGTATGGGCGCTGACAGGACAGTGGTACGCGCAGCATAGCGCGCGGCTCCTCGCGAGCGGCAACCTCCTTCTGTTCGACAATCTGGGGTTGATGAGGCCCGCGTCGCGAGTGCTCGAGCTCGAGCCGTTCTCGCAGAAAATCGCCTGGAGCTTCGGCGGGCGCGCGGGCGAGGAGATGCTGTCGGAGACGAGCGGCTTCGTCGACCGCCTGTCCAACGGCAATACGCTCATTACCGAATCGAACATGGGCCGGGTCCTCGAGGTCACTCCCGATCGGCGCATCGTCTGGGAATTCGTGAATCCCAATCGCGTCGGAAACGACGGCGATAAGACGGCGACCATTTACGAGATGGAACGCATCCCCCCGAGTCCGAGCATGTCCTTTTCCCAGCCCGCGGGCGCGGCGACCAGACCGGTGGCGTCCGAGTCCGCTCCCCGATCGGCCTCTCGCTGAGGACCGCAGGAACGGCAAGAAGATGGAGGAGAAATTGGAAAACTCCCGCTCCCGCCGCTGGCCGCGGCGAGTCCTTGGGGCGATCGCGATCGTCATCCTGATCGGCGTATCGGTGGTCTATGGAATCCTGGTGCAGTCGCGGCACCTCTTTCCCTATTCCCTGCTCAAGCACGGATTCCAGACGGCCGCGCCTCGCCGGATCGCCCACCACCTTCTTCCCGGCAAAGCGGTGGACCCGCCTCCGGACTCGGTGCAGAAGCTGGTCCATTTTCCGTATCTCCGGGGTTACAAGTCTCCGACCGAAGGCGGCGGTCCGATCCGCGTCTACGACAAGGCTCTTGCGGAAGACGGCCTGAACTTCTTTTCCTCCGGGCACGCGCCGGCAGCCGTCCTCATGGACATGGACGGCAAGATCCTCAAGACATGGACCGTTGACGTTTCCAAGGCCTTTGCCGGGGTCGTGCTCGAGGACAAGAAGCCTGACCGGGACAAGATCCTGCGCCGCGCGCACCTGTTTCCGGACGGCGGCATCGTCGCCATGTTCGAAGACTACGGCCTGGTGCGTCTCGACCCCCGCTCGAACGTTCTCTGGACCTGGCGCGCGCTCACGCACCACGACTTCTTCGTCGCTGAAAACGGAGAGATGTGGGCGATCTTTCACGAGAAACGGGTCGTGCCCGAGCTCCACCGGGAGGACGCGGTCTGGGACGACTCGATCGCTGAAATCTCCCCCGACGGAAAGCTGGTCAAGCGGTTTTCACTGATCGAGTGCTTTGCGCGGTCCCGATACGCCCCTTTGCTGTTGAACACCGACCCGAGGGATGACGACGTCTTTCACACCAACAGCGTCGTCGTTTTGGATGGAAGTCTCGCGGATCGATGGTCGGCATTCCGCCGCGGCAACGTGCTCGTCTCGATCAAGCGGATCAACACCGTTGCCGTGGTCGACGCCGAGAGCGGCCAGGTCGTCTGGGCGCTCAACGGACAATGGTACGGGCAGCACTCCGCCCGGCTCTCGGCCAAAGCGCACCTGCTTCTCTTCGACAACCTGGGCTCGATGCGTCGGGCCTCGCGCGTTCTCGAGATCGACCCGCTCACTCAGGAGCTTCTCTGGAGCTACGGAGCGCGGGAAGGGCAGAGCCTCATTTCCGAAATCATCGGGTTCGTGGAGCGGCTGCCGCGAGGCAACACCTTGATCGCGGAAACCAACTATGGGAGAGTGATCGAAGTCACTCCCGACTCTCGGATCGCGTGGGAATTTGTGAACCCATTCAGGATTCCAAAGAAGAACGAACCCGGCAAAGAGCTCGTCGCCGTCGTGTACTTCATGGAGCGGGTTGCACGCAGCCAGTCGTTCCTCAGTTCCACGGGTGGACCCCCGCCACTCGAGACACCGGCTTCCGGCTCCCCCGGTCGGTGACGCGGTCCGCGCCAGCCGAATGAATCCGGAGGAAATCGAAGTCGAAGCCGCGCGCTCGGGACGGCGCCGCATCGCGGCCGGCGTGGCGCTGGCATTGCTGGTCGCCGTGAGTTCAGCGGGCTATGGAGCGCTCGCCCGATCGCACCGCCTTTTTCCGTACGCCATTCTGAGCCGGCGTCTCCATGCGCACGCTCAACGGCATGAAGAGAGACCGGGAAACGATCCGATCGTCAGGACGGCGAAGATAGCGAAGCTCGCGAGCCTTCCGTACGCGAGAGGATACCGGCCCGCATCGGCCGGCGCGGTCATCCGTGCTCACGAAAAGTCCTTGGCGGACGACGGATTGAACTTCTTCACGTCGGGCCACGCCCCCGCCGCGTTCCTGATGGACATGGACGGTCGAATGATCCAGAGCTGGACCGCGGACGCGCCGAAGTCGTTTCCCGGCCTGACGCTGGGCGAAGACGAACGAGGCCGCTCGATCCGCCGCGCGCGCCTCCAATCCGACGGCTCCATTCTGGCGATGTTCGAGGACGTCGGTCTGGTGCATCTCGATTCGGCGTCTCGAGTTCTCTGGTCCTGGCGCGGCCCGGTTCACTCCGACTTCGCGGTTGGCGAGGACGGACGAATCTGGGTTCTCACTCGCGAAACTCGGACCGTGCCGGATCTGAATCACCGGGGCCCCGTGCGGGAAGACTTCCTCGTCGAGCTCACCCGTGAGGGTCGGTTTCTCCGGCAGATCTCCCTGATCGAAGGCTTCCGGCGGTCGGCGTGCTCTCCCTACCTCCACGTCCTTCCGCCTGGTCCCGAGATACTCGAGACCGTCAGCATTCAGATCCTCGACGGGACACTCGCCGGCCGTTCGCGGGCGTTTCGAGCCGGAAATCTGCTCCTCTCCGTCAAGGGACTCAACGCCGTCGGCGTTCTCGACCCGGAAAGCGGCTCGATCGTATGGGCGCTCTCCGGACAGTGGTACGCGCAGCACAGCGCGAGCCTCCTGCGCAACAACCACCTTCTTCTCTTCGACAACCTGGGCTCGATGCGCGAAGCGTCTCGCATCCTCGAGGTCGATCCGTTCACGCAGGAAATTCTCTGGGCCTTCGGACGGCAGCGCGGCGAAGAGCTGCTCTCCGAAACGGGAGGATTCGTCCAACGGCTCGAGAACGGCAACACCCTGGTTATCGAGTCGAACTCAGGCCGTGTGATCGAGATCACGCCCGACCACCGCGTCGCTTGGGAGTTCGTCAACCCCAACCGAGTCGGCAAGAACGGAGAGCTCGTCGCGACGATCCCCTTCATGGAGAGGGTTTCCCGCGACTTCAGGTCTCTCGGAGAGTCCGGACCCGGATCTTCGTTCCGATCGACGCCGCGGACTCGCCGCGCTTGGTCTCGAGAAAAAGCTTCGGGAGCCGCCGGATGA
>DATDNV010000520.1:0-3987 GCA_036518075.1 Thermoanaerobaculia bacterium | reverse complement strand
TCCCTCGCTGCGCTCGGGATGACAGAGAGATCCTCTGAACCTTCCATCTAAGACTTACACTTCATCATGCGCCTCGGCGTTTTCGGCGGCACCTTCGATCCGGTTCACTACGGCCATTTGCGGCCGATCGAATCGGCGGCGATGAAATTCGGCCTCGGCCGGGTTCTGTACGTTCCGGCCAGGCTCTCGCCGCACAAGACCCAGCCTCCCACCGATGCTCGCCACCGGGTGGCGATGCTCGCTCTGGCTCTCGATGGCAGGCCCGACTGGTCGATCAGTTTCCTGGAGCTCGACCGAGAGCCGCCCTCGTACACCGCCGACACTCTGGCTGCGATCTCCCAGGCTCACCCCGGAGCCGAGCTCTGGCTCCTGATGGGCACGGACGCTCTTTCCGGGTTCGCGCGCTGGAGCCGGCCCGCCGAGATCCTGAAACGGGCGCGGATCGCTTCCTTCGAGCGGGAGCCGTTTACCGGCGCGGCCGTTTCGATTCCGGAAGTTCCCGGCCTTCGCGATCGCCTGGAGGTTTTCGACGCCGGATCGGTTAAAATCTCGTCGACCGAACTACGGAACGATCTCCAGCGCGGAGGTCGCGCAGCAGGGCGCGTTCCGGGTTCCGTGGCGGAGTACATTACGAAGCACGGTCTCTACAGCTCCTCGGTGCCGCAGAGTTGACACCCGAACTCTCCGCCCGCGACAAGGTCCGAGAAGGTCTCACCGCCGCGCTCGACCGGAAGGCTTCCGCCGTTCTCGTCTTCAACCTGACCGAGCTAACGACGATGGCCGACTACTTTGTCCTTTCGACCGCCAGCTCGGACCGCCAGGCCCGGGCGATCGCGGACGCGATCACGGAGGTTCTGGGATCGCCGCTCTCGGTCGAAGGGCTCGCTTCCGCGCGCTGGATCCTGATGGACTACGGCGACGTCGTTTTCCATGTCTTCCAGGAAGAGGCGCGCAAGTTCTACGCGCTCGAGCGTCTCTGGGGAGACGCCGAGAATGAGACGGGCCGCTTCGCAACGAGCTGAACGAGCCCGATCCTCCGCTCGCCAGGCGGAGACGGTTCGAGCGCCGGCTGGATCGCATGGCGGATGAGCAGCCTCCCGCGTCGCCGGAGACGCTGTCCGAGTCCGGCGACGGCTCGGCCGATCGAAGGACAGCGCCGGCCGCTCCTCGCGCCCGGCGGTCACTGCGTTCCCTGTTCACGACGAGGAATCGCGCTCTCGAGCGGGAGCTCGCGGCGCTCGAGCGCGCGCTCGACCTTCCGTCCACGATCCTGATCACGGGCGCGAGCGGCACCGGAAAAGATCACCTCGCGCGCGCCCTCCACGAAGCCTCCTCGCGGTCGAGCCGGCCGTTCGTTCGCATCGACGCGGCGAACCTGTCCGACGAGCTGTTCGAGAGCGAGCTCTTCGGGCACGAGCGCGGCGCGTTTACGGGCGCCGTCACGGCGAAGGAAGGACTCCTCGACGTGGCCGAAGACGGAACGGCCTACCTCGACGAAGTGTCCTCGCTGTCGCCGGGAACGCAGGCGAAGTTTCTGCGGGTGCTTCAGGAAAAGACCTTTCGCCGGCTCGGAGGCGTGGCATCCCATCTCTTCAAGGCGAGGCTCGTCGTTTCGTCGCGCCGCGAGCTTCCCGTGCTCGTCGAGCAGGGTCTCTTCCGCCCGGATCTCTTCTACCGGATCGACGTCGTCTCCGTGCGGCTGCCGCCGCTTTCGGAGCGGCGAGAGGACATTCTTCCGCTTGCGCGCGCGTTCGTGCGAAGAGCGGCCGCGGCCTATTCGCGGCCGGCGCGCCGTCTCTCCAAGGAGGCGGAAGGGGCTCTTCTGCGCCACTCCTGGCCGGGGAACATCCGCGAGCTCCTGCACGTGGTCGAGAAGGCCGTTCTCACCGCGGCACAGCCGGCGATCGAGCCTCCCGATCTCCCCATGGGCTCCTTCGGCGCCCCGGAGGCGATTCTCGCGGCAGCCATCGAGCAGCGATGGACTCTGCGGGAGTTGACCGACGTCTACATCGCGGAGACCTTGAGGCGTGCGGGAGGGAACCGGACCCTGGCGGCGAAGCGGCTTGGAGTGTCGCGCAAGTCCTTGTGGGAGCGAGAGCGCAAAAAGGGCAGGTAAGGCTGCGGGTTGTAGCCGCTTGGCTCCCAGAAAAGCCCTCCGGAAAAGGGAATACCTCGGTTATCATCTCGCGTTCGAATCGGAGCTTGGAATGTCCGTAGTAAGGAGATCAAACGAAATGCCGACCAGCACCGCCCGGGTCCCGAAGATGGCCAAGAAAGAGATGGAGAAATACCGGCGGCTCCTCGAGCAGAAGAAGAATGGTCTCTCCAACGAGCTCGCGAAAACGCGCGACGCGGAAGAGGAAACGACCGAAGAATCCACCCAGGACATCGCGGACAAAGCGGTCTCTTCCTACACGCGCGAATTCCTCTACTCGCTTTCCGACGCCGACCGTGGAACGCTCGCGCAAATCGATGAGGCTCTCGTGCGGATCGACGAGGGAAGTTACGGTTTTTGCCAGAACTGCGCTCAGCCGATGAGCGAGAAGAGATTGAACGCCGTTCCCTGGGCCCCGCACTGCGTCGACTGCCAGGAGCTTGCCGAGAAGGGGCTCTTAGAGAACTAGGGCCGATCTTTGGCGGAGCAGGACGGGCGGAGCGATTGTCTCCGCCCTTTTGTTTGGTTTCGATCGGGTGATCGGGTGAGCTGTCCCTAGTAGACTCTCGCGGCGATGGCGCGCGTCTCCTTCTCACTGGATGCCGTTCCCGCATTCGATCAGGCGCCGTCGGTGGTTCTTGTCGTCGGCGACGTCGAGTTCTTCATCGAGGAGGCGGAAGGGCGGGCGGCGGAAAAACTCGCCGCGGACGGAGCGGAGATCCTGAAATTCGACGACGACGCGCCTGCCGAGACGGTCTCGGACGCCCTTCTCAACCGCTCCCTCTTTTCGCCGCGCCGACTGGTTCGCTTCGACATCACTCGTCTTCTGGGCACGGAGGCCCCGGGGAAACTGCTCCTCCAGGCGGTCGAAGCCTGGGAGAAGAAGACGCCGGCCGGCAAGCGCGAGGCGTTCCGGCGCGTTCGGGCGCTGCTCTCGGCGCTCGACATTCCCGCCTCCGGACCTCCCGAGGAGGTCGCCGAATCGGCCGCGAAGCGCTCACGGAAGTAGGAGCTCGCGCCGCTGCTCGCCGAAATCGTGGCGGAGATGCCGGAGGAGAAGGGCGGCCCGGCTGTTCTTTCTGCCGCGCTAAGGCTATTCATCGAAAGAGGAAACGACGGCACGGTTGCCCTCGTCACAGCGGTGGCTCCGCCTCCCGGCGTCGACCTTCTCGCGGAAATCCAGAAGAAGGGCCTCGTGCTGGAGGAGTCGGTCGGCGGGGAGGCCGGCGCCGCGCTCTCCCGTCTCGCGCGCGCCCGCGCAAAGGAGCGGGAAGTCTCGCTGGACAGCGACGCGATCATGAGGCTGCTCGTCGCGACCGACGAGAGTCCCGGACTCTTCGCTTCCGAGCTCGACAAGCTTCTCGAATGGGCCGGGGCGGGCGGACGCATCCGCGCCAGCGACGTGCGGGAGAACGTCGAGGACGAAGCCTCCGAAGACGTCTACGCGTTTTTCGAGACTCTGGGCCGCCGCGACGCCGGAGAGTCGCTGGCGCGCCTCGAGCGGATGCTGTCGGGCCGTCCGGTCCGCGCGGGCGAGCGTTCGATCGACACGGAAGATTACTGGCCGATCCGATTCTTCGGGATGCTCGCCGATGAGGTGCGGAGGATGCTTCTCGTTAGGTCTCGCATCGAGGAGGCCGGCGCCCACTTCGAGGTCTCCATGAGTTATCCGGCATTCCAGGCGAGGCTGGTGCCCCTGCTGACCGAGCCGGTCGTTCCCTTCGGCGTTTCCCCTTTCGCCAATGCGCAGGGCCAGGTGACGGCCTACGCCTGGTACAAGGCCGCCCAGCGGGCCTCACGGTACACGCGGCGCGAACTTGCGGCCGCGCTAG
>DATDNV010000519.1:0-4968 GCA_036518075.1 Thermoanaerobaculia bacterium | reverse complement strand
TCGACCGACTGAAAGACGCCGACGCTCGAGGCAGCGTAGATGGCCGATGACCCGGAAGCGATTGCGAAACCGGAGACGGTATAGCCCGCCAAACCCACCGCGGTCCAGCTCGCCGCGCCGTCGCTCGACTGGAAGATGCCGCCGCCCGTGTAGATGCCAAAACCGAAGTAGGTCGGCGCGGAGCCGGCATAGATCGTCGACGGCGAAGCCGGGTCGATCGCCAGCGCGACGATCTGCGCGCCTCCGAGCCCGTTGCCGGCGCTCTTCCAGCTCGATCCGCCGTCGGTGCTCATGAAAACACCCGAGTCGGTCCCGGCGAAGATTCGTGCTCCGCTCGGATCTGCCGCGATCGCGTAGACGTTCGTGCTCGTCAGCCCCGCCGCGGACGTCGACCAGTCCGGCCCGTTTCCGGCGCGCGAGAAGACGCCGCCGAAGCCTCCCGCGTAGAGACGATCCGGCCGGCCCGAGATCGTCGCGAGCGCGAACACCGTCATCTGCCGCAGACCCGCCTTCGACAGCGTCCAGGCGGCTCCCGAATTGACGCTCTTGTAGACGCCCAGACTGCCGGCAAAGACGGTCGCTGGCGAAACGCCGAGCGCGAAGGTCGAGACGGAGAAGCGCGGCGTGCCGTTCGAGGATTGAGTCCAGGTCGATCCGCCGTTGATGCTCGCGTAAACGGCCACGTCGGTCGCCGCGTACACGATGCCCGAGCTGACCGGGCCCGCGGCCAGGGCACGGATGATGCCGGAACCGATGCCGCTGCCGGCGGGACTCCAACTCGCACCGAAGTCCGAGGTCTTGAAGACCCCCGTCGCCGTTCCCGCGTACACCGCCGAGGTCGGGCCGGGCGCGATCGCGAGACTGACCGGCGTCCCGGCGATGCCGCTGGAGGCGAGTGTCCAGGAAGCGCCCCCATCTGGACTTCGGTAGACGCCGCCGCTCGTCGCCGCATAGAGCGTCGACGGATTCGAGGAGTCGAGGGCGAGCGCGTTGGTCACGAGACCCTGCGCTCCGACGTTGGAGAGGCTCCAGGTGGCGGCGCCGTTGGTCGACTTGAAGATTCCGCCCAGCCCCGCCGCATAGATCGTTCCCGATCGAGTGGGATCGATCGCGAGCGCCAGGATGCCGATGTCGGTCAAGCCGCTCGAGGCCGGCGTCCACGTCGCGGCCGAATCGCTCGACTTGAAGATCCCGGCCGGCGTCGCAACGTAAACGGCGCCCGTCATCGCATCCAAAGCGAGCGCGGTGACGTTGCGGTCGGGCAGACCCGCGCCGGCGGAAACCCAGGTGGCGCCTCCATCGGTGCTCTTGTAGACGGTGCCGCCGGCCCCGCCCTGAGGTTTGACGCGAGACGTGCCCGCATAGAGCACCGTCCCTCCTCGCGGATCGATCGCCAGCGCTCGGACGTCGGCGCCGCTATCCGGGCCGATCGAAGTCCAGGTCGCCTCGGCTGCCGCGCGGGGAGCGCAGTCGAGAAGGAGGGCGAGCGCGATCGGAAACGCGGAGACGAGAGCCCTTCGTCCGCGCATCCCGACCTCGTTCACGGAACCAGAGTAGCAGCCCTTTCGTTCTCGGGAGCCTCGGCGCGCGCCGGCGGATAGAAGCCGGAGCTCTCGAGCATCGCCTCGATCTCGGCGCGCGATACCCCGAGCTTGTGCGCGCTCCGAAGAAGCGGCTCCGCCTCCATGGGATGCCAGCGTCGTCGTTTCCGATCGCCCAGACCGGCGACGTCGATCGGTTCGATCGCTTCGGCGATCCGAGAAAGGAGAACGCTTCGCTGCTTTTCCGAGCGGGCGGCTCCGGAATCGACCGCGAGGCGGCAGCACTCCGCGAGCGCCGGGCCAAACACCGGATGGTCGCTCGACAGAAAAGATCCCGCGAGCGCCCCTCGGCCGAGCCGCCGGGAAGCCTCGGCGAAGCTCGCCGCTGCGAAATACAGCAGCGTCAGCTCCGCGAAGAGGTCGAAGTCGGAAAAGGCGGAGTAAAGAGCGGAGACCAGAAGAGCCGACGTCTCCGCCTCCGCGAGCGTCGAGCGGGCGCTGTCTTGAACCATTCTCTCGAAATCTCGACTCCCCCAGCCGCGCTCGATCGCTCGGGAAAGCCTCTCGATGCCGAGAAGGGTGAGCGGGAAACCGGTCGACAGGATTGGATCGACGAAGGCGGCCGCGGAAGGAAGAAGCGTCCAGTTCTCTCCGGCGACCGCCGCGCTCCGAAAAGGCAGAGTCGGGGCGTAGGCGAAGGCGCGGACGGGCCGGGCATCTACGAATTGCTCCTCGATCGTCGGAAACCTCCGGAGCAGGCGCGCCCAGGCAGGCTCACCCTCGCAAAGGCGCAGCGCATCGGCGAGCCTAGGCTCCGCCGCGACTCCCGCGCTGACGAGGCCATTGCCGAACCGCAGCATCCAGATCCATCCGCCGTCGAACACGTGATGCAGCGCCGCGTCGTCGACCGGATAGGGCGGCCGTTCTTCTTGCGCGAGAACGCCGAGCTCGTCGAATCGGCGCACTCCCACGAAGTGGCTGTAGAGACCCTGAGTCTGAGGAAGCGTCGGAAAGCGCGCCTCCGACAGCCCGAGCGCAGCGTGGAGGAGTCCGCGAGGGCCGGATGCGTCGACGAGGAATCGGGCGCGAAGCGTGACACCGCTCCCGTGGCGCTCCCCTCTCAGGGCGACTCCATCCGGGCGCGACTCGACGCCGTCGATCCGCGTTTGGTCCAGGTACTCGACACCCTCCGCCTGCGCCTCGCGCACCAGGAAGTGGTCGAAGTCGGCGCGAAGCCAGTGAGTGTCGGCGACCTCGTCGCGCGGGCTGGCCGCGACCAGGAGCTCGTTTCGCCGTTCCGGGTCGGCAGCGAAGGGGCGGCCGGCCGCGTGGCCATAGAAGGTGAAGCCTCGCTTCAGCCCGCACCCGATCTCGGGGTACTCGCGCTGCCAGGAGCCCCATGCGGCCAGCGGGCGAATCCGGGGAAGGTCGTAGCGGTCGGCCAGCTCTTCCAGGATCAGGTTCGCGAGCGGAGAGGAGGACTCCCCGATCGCGAATCGCGGATGGCTTCCCTTCTCGATCAGAACGACCGAACGGCCGAGCCGGCGGCAGATCAGGGCGAGGAGAGATCCGGCAAATCCGGACCCTGCGATGGCAATGTCGAAGTCGGGCGTCATGTCTCGTATCCGCAAGCCTCGCAGGAGACGCGGGGCGGGATCTGCTGGGTCAGGTTCTGCTCGCGAACCCGTTCGACGCGAGCCGCGAAGCACTCCCCGCAGCGTCGCAGGCGGGCGATTTCCCAGAGATCGGCGAAGACTCTGCCTCGGCCGAGGCCGACGCCGAACGCGGAAGCCTCCTCCAGCGCCGAGAGATCCGGCGGAGAGAACTCTCCCCGATTCTCCAGCTCTTCCATCGCCCCGTTGCCGGTTCGCGTCGGAATGATCGCCACTGCGGTCGCTCCCGCGTCGAATGCCTCCTCGACCGACCGGCAAGCCCAGAACAACGATTCCTCCGGAGAGACGAAGGGAATCCCGAGAAGCACGAACGCGCGCATCGAGATTCCGTTGGATTGAAGACGCTCGGCGGCGCGCCGGAAGTCATCGACCGTCATGCGCTTGTTCAACCGCTCGAGGACGGACCGGTGAACCGTTTCGAGCCCCAGGGCCACCTCCAGATCTCCTTCCAGGAGGTCCCGGAAACTCAGACAGCTCTCCCCGACCAGGACGGGGTGCGATTCGACGATCACGCGATCGAAGCCTTTCAAGAGTCCCGCGATCTCGCCGTGATCCGCCGGGGGGATTGCGAGACGATCGAAAAAACTCCCCGAGTTGTAGAGCTTGATGCGCCGCGCCGGCGGGAGCGACGCGAGCGACTGCCGGATCTGCAACGGAATCGCGCCGGCGGGCACCGGTTCGGTGGTGGTGTTTTTCCATAGGTCGCACATCAGACATCGCCAGGGACACTCTCGGTTCACAAGAAAGAGGGTGGCGACGTCGGCGATCTCGCCGCGCTCCGTCCTTTCCGGCTCGACGAATCCCGCGACGGCGCGCGAAGGATCGATCGGATTTCGAACCCCGCGCCTTTCGACAATCCAGCGATCGGGGTCAGCGTCGAAGTCTGCGGTCGGACCGATCATGGTTGAGTGCGAGGTGCGATGCGCAAAGTTCAAAGTTGGTAACCGGAAAGCGCTCAACTGAGAACTTCGAACTTAGAACTTCGCACTCAGCAGACCGAGCTGGCACTTCCACCAGTTAGCGATAGATCGCCGCAAGAGCCGCCCGATAGTCCGACTCGCCGAAGCGCAGCCGCTTCTCGACCTCCGCATCCGCCAACGCCCCGTGCTGGAAACGCCTTTTGGGAAAGACCGGCATCTCGAGCCCGGTGCACTGTCGAATCCCACGGGAAACGATCTCCCCCTTCAGCTCATAGAGCCTGCCGACGTCGTTCGCGGTCAGGGAGGCGAAGGGAATCGCCTCGGCGACCGCGATCACGCTCGGACGCGTGAACGGGCTGAACCCTTCGAAGCCGTAGCGCCGCAGAGGAGCGTAGGTGCGCGCATAAGATCGGCTCTGCCCTCCCGAGTACGTTCGAGAGTGCTTGAGCCGGCCGACGCCCCAACCTTCCTGGTAGAGCATCGGGTTGTTCAGGACGCTGACGATCGTCAGCTCCTCGTTCTCCTCGATCGGGTAGTCCTTCAGATTCTCGTCTCCTCCGTCGCCGTCCGCGACGTAGCGCCAGTCGGGATACCTCTCCCGAACGCCGCGGCAGAGAGCCAGTGCCATGGCCGCCGACTCGACGTCGAGAGGCTTGTAGTCCTCGACGACGCGGACGGCCTCGAGCGGGTCGAGCGTCTCGGGATTCACCTCGATCGGCTCGAGAAGAAGCTCGAGGCCCAGAGGACGCAGGAAGGCTCGGGCCTGGTCGAGGTCTCTTCCGCCGCCCACCGAGAGCGTGAAGGCCTTGAGCCGGCCGGGGTTTCCGCCGTCTC
>DATDNV010000518.1:0-6747 GCA_036518075.1 Thermoanaerobaculia bacterium | reverse complement strand
AAGTAGCCGAACGCTTTCACGGCGCTTTCCTCGTATCCCGCGGCCTTCACGAAGAGAGCGAGAACGGCGGTGAAGAGTGGCGGGTTGTAGTCCTGACCGGCCCGCCCGATGAACTGCTTCAGCGAAGAGGAGCGAGCGATGTACACCGATGAAGCCTCGTCTCGCCACAATCCATTCCGGAGAAATGGCCAACGCAGCCATGCGCCTGCCACGAGAAGCAGAGCGATGCAGACGGCGAGCGGGAATCCGCCTCGGGCCGAATCGGCCGGCTGCCGCGCCGGATGCGGTCGTTCGCGCAGATCGAGCTCGGCACCGGCCACCGGCCGCGCGTCTTGCGTCGGCGGCGAGAGGTGCGACTCCCGCTTCATCGACGCGAAGCTCCTTCCTCGCGCCGCGAAGTGAAGACCGCGGCGGAAAGGTCTCCATAGATCTCGAGATACCGGTCGAGACAGATCTCCCAGGACCAGATTCGCTTCGCCGCTTGAGCGGCGCGTTCGCCGAGCGCGCGAAGCCGCTCCGGTGAGGTGAGCGCCTCCGCGCAGGCTGTCTGAAAATCCTTTCCGCGAACGCCGGCCGACAGGAGAATGTCGGCCGCCGAGGGACACGCGACTCGCGTCTCTTCCGCGACCAGACAAGGAGTCCCGCATGCCATCGACTCCTGGACGACGAGCGGAAATCCCTCGCCAATGCTCGGGAGCACGGTCAGGTCGCAGGCGCGGTACCAGTCCACGATCTCCGTCTGCGGGAGAAATCCGAGGACGCGCACGATGGACAGTCCCCACTGGCCGGGATCGATCGGCCCGCGTCCGGCGAGAAGCCACAGCACCTGCGGCAGTGATTGCGCGGCCCGCCGGAGGAGAGGCAGTCCCTTCTTGTCGACGAACCGTCCGACGAAGAGAAACGCGGGACGATCGACGTCGATCCCGATGCGCCGGCGCAGCGCATCCCGACCTTCGGCCGATGGCCGAAAGACCGAGAGATCGACTCCATTCGCGATGACGGTCCGCCGGGCGCGAGAACGCACCGAGCGGAAGAACTCTTCGACCGCCGAGCTCACGAACACGATCGCGTCGGAGCGGCGAATTTGTCTCCGCGTCAAAGCGCGGTTGGCAATCTTCATCGCCGCCCGGCGCGCGAATCCCGGAAAAGGAATCTCGGCGATGTGCTGAGTCAGCAGCACCGGCTTGCGAGCGCTCCGGGCGTAGGTCGTGGCCAGATGAGAGCCCAGATAGAGCCCGTCATGAACGTGCACGAGATCGGCGTCGGCGGCGGCTCGACGCAGCAGACGAAGGCTCCGCATGTTCCAGACGGGAAACGGAAGGCCCGTGCGTTCCTCCATTCCATTCCAGCCTCGCATGGGCAGGATCGCGAAATTGGGCGCCGCTTCGGGGACCTCTCCCGAGATCTCGGTCGCCGCCCAGGTCACCGGAATCCCGCGGTTCGCCATTCCCCGCGCGAGATGTCCGGCGACGGCCTCGATTCCGCCCCCATGCGCGTTGTAGAAATGAGAGACGCAGAGCGTTCTCACCGCCTGACGCCTGTCGATCTCATCTGCGTCGGAGTCCGAGAATGCTCAGAAAGAAGCTGGAAAAAACGGTTTGAGTCCCGATGGTGATCATCGTCACCGCCGGGATCACCAGCCGCAGGCTGTCCGGATACGACAGGCTTCCGAAGCCGACCTGGCGCCAGAGCCAGACGGCCCGAAGGAACAATCCCAGGCCAACGAGAACGAGGACCGCTCCCGCGGCCAGGCCTCGCTCGAGCGTGAAGATCTGAAAGAGCGATTCGTACCGGTCGGAACGAGGAAGCAAGCCTTCCTCGACGGCAAAGATCCTCGTAAACACGGCGAACAGACAGAGCTGGAAGCCCAGCACGACCGCCATGGAGCACGCCAGCAGAGTGTTGGTGTCGAATCCCACGGATCCGACCACGAGCGGACCTCGCCACAGCCGAAGTCCCAGCACGCCGCCGAGGAGGATGAGGATCATCCCCGGGAACAGAAACAGCCAGCGCGGCGAGTAGAGAAGCATGAAGCTCAGATGCCGCCAGCCGTCCCGCCACGTGCGAAGGTGAGGCGGCCGGGTGCGCGCATCGGGGGAAAGCGTGACCGGAACCTCGGCGATCTTGAGTCCGTACAACTCCGCCTTGACGATCATCTCGGAAGCGAACTCCATCCCCGTCGTCCGCAAGCGGAGTCGTTCGATCGCATCCCGCCGGAAGGCCCGAAGACCGCAGTGGAAATCTCGAACCTGAGATCGGAAGAACAACCGTCCGAGAAAGGAGAGCGCGGGGTTTCCGAGCCAACGGTGCGGGAACGGCATCGCGCCCCTCAGGATGCGTCCTCCCCCCTGAGGAAAACGACACCCCATCACCAGATCGGCTCCCTGCCGCATCTGCTCGACGAATCCTCTCAGATCGGAGAAATCGTAGGTGTCGTCCGCGTCACCCATGACGATCCATTGCCCGCGCGCTTCCGCGATTCCGGCGCGGAGCGCATTGCCGTACCCTCGCCGGCGCACATGGATCACCCGAGCGCCTTCGCGGTTCGCGATCTCCTGCGATCCGTCCGTGCTCCCGTTGTCCGCGACGAGCACCTCCCCTGTGAGTCCCAGTCGGCTCAGAGTCTCGCAGGCCTTGCGGACGCACCGCGCGATCGACTCGGCCTCGTTCAAGCAAGGCATCAGGATCGTCAGCTCGAGGGGTGTCGACGCGCTCACGGGCGTGGAAGCCGCAATTCTCCGGAAGGATCCGGGAAGCCGAAGCTCACGAGCTCCGCCGCCGTCAGTTCGCGGGCACAGCCCGGGCAGACCGTCTCGAGCGCGGGTCTCTTGGCTCGGATTCGGTCCGCAAACATGATCTTGGGATCGTTACGGAGAAAGGGATCGTTCCGGACGAGATCCTGGACGTACCACACCGTGCGAACGTCGATGAGAACGACCCGACCCTTCAACGTCGCGATGAACTCGCTGGCACGTATGAATGGTGCCATGACTTCCCGAATCTCGCGCCCTCTCAGCGGCAAGCTCACGAAAAGAGAGAGCGCGGCCGATGCGACGAGCAGGATGCGGCGGCGGAAGAACGCGGCCGCCGCCAGCGTCTCGAGCCCGTACGCCGCCACCAGGACGACGTTGCCGAGGACACCGTAGACATAGCGATAACCCCATCCGTGGCCTTGCCCCCGCGGATAGAGCACGTAGAAGGCAAAGGTCAGAAGAACGCCCCAGACGAGATCCTTTCCGGCTTCGGGCAGACGCCGCCACGAAGCCACCCCGGCGACGAAGAACAGAACGGCGGCGGGGGTCAGCCAGCTGAAGAGCAGCGTGCCGTGCATCAACTGCATGAGCCATTCGCCGGGTCGGGCAGGAACCGAAAACTGCGAGAGGATTCCCGAACCCTGGAGAAGCGGATGGACCCTCTGAAGCAGCCACCACCAGAAGATCACTCCGGCCCCGTACACGGCCATGACGTAGGAGAGAAGCTTCCACTTCCTTCGAAGGAGCTCGCGCAACAGAAAGGGTGCCGCGAAAAGCAGATGGGGTAACGGATTGTGGAGACCCACCGCCAGAAACCCGATCCAGGGAGCCACCGCTGTTCCGACTCGGTCTTTCCGCAACCAGAGCCCCAGCCAGACGAGATTGAAAAGGAGATGCGCCGGCATCGAGTAGGCGGTCATCGAGTTGACGAGGAACTGGGGCGAGCACGCCAGAAGCGCCACGGGCGCGAGAAAGAAGCCTTTCGGTGCCGGCCAGAGAATCCGCGCGACCGCGGCGAGAGCCACGATCGTCATTCCCGCCAGAACGGGGTTCGTCCATCGTTCCAGTCCGGCGAGCAAGAAGAGGGAGCGAATCGCCGCGTAGACGGGAAAGTAGGCCTGACTCCACGTTCCCCTTCCCCGGTCGACCAAAATGAAGATCGGCGAAAGAGCAAAGAGGAAGGGTCTCCAGACTTCGGGCAACCGGGCCGCCCACTGGCCTTTCGCGAAGATTTCCGCCTGAAAGGTCGGCGCGTACTCGTCCATCGCGAACGGATAGTTTTTGAGCCAAACGTTTTCTCCCAGGCCCGCCAACAGAACGACCGCGGCGGCCAGAAGAAGGACGGCCCAGGGGCGCGCGAAGAAAGAAGGGTTGGCCTCCGGTCGAGCGCTCTGGCCGATGTCGCCCCGCCGGCGCGCAACCAGAAGAACAGCGAGCCCGAAGAGACCGGCGAGAATGAGGTGAGGGGATTCGTAAGTCTGATAAAGAAAAAAGAAGATGTTGCTTCTCTGAGGAAGTCGGGCCCCCAGATCGAACCGGTGGCACGCCCAGACGGCGAAAAGGCCCGCAAGGCAAGCCACCACCATGGCAAAAGCCCCGATCCTCAACGTTCGCGTGAGATCGGGACGGATCGGCTCAGAACCCGTCGTGGCGGGTGCGATCAATCTGGGAAAGCCGCTCGCGCTGGCCTCATGCCCGCTCTCTTCGCAACCGGCTCGAGAACCTCTTCTCCTTAGAGATCGACGACCGTTCTGGAGCGCTCGTTCGCCGCGGTCAACGCGCCGACCCGCCGATCGGCGTCTTCCTTCTCCCGTTGGTCTTCTGGAACTTCGACCGGATAGATGCCGGTGAAACAGGCGGTGCAGGTCGCCTGCTGCGGACGGCCGAACGCCTCGAGCATGCCTTCCGGGGAGAGATAACCGAGGCTGTCTGCTTCGATGAACGACCGGATCTCGTCGAGCGGCTGCGTCGCCGCGATCAACTCGCGCCGCGTCGGAGTATCGATTCCGTAGTAACAGGACGCGATCGTCGGAGGCGAGGAGATGCGGACGTGCACCTCGCGCGCGCCCGCGTCGCGAAGCATCCGCACGATTTTTTTTGACGTCGTGCCCCGCACGATCGAGTCGTCGACGAGCACGACGCGCTTCCCGGAAACGACCTCCTTGACGGGGTTGAGCTTGACCTTGACCCCGAAATGGCGGATCGACTGCTTGGGCTCGATGAACGTGCGGCCGACATAGTGGTTGCGGACGAGGCCGAGCGCGAACGGAATCTTCGCCTCCCGGGCATAGCCGAGAGCGGCATACATCCCGGAGTCCGGCACCGGAACGACGACGTCCGCGTCCGCCGGATGCTCGCGAGCCAGGCGCGCGCCGAAGGCCTCACGGGTCGCCGCCACGCTCTTTCCGAAGACGAGCGAGTCGGGCCGCGAGAAGTAGACGTGCTCGAACACGCAGGGAGTCGAATGCGGAAAGGCAAAACGGTGCGAAGTGAATCCTTCGCGAGACATCTTGACGATCTCGCCCGGCTCGACGTCGCGCTCGTACCGGGCCCCGATGAGATCGAACGCGCAGGTCTCGGAAGCCACGACGGGCGAACCTTCGCGGATACCGAGCGACAGAGGCCGGATCCCGTTCGGATCCCGCACCGCGAAGATGCCTTCCCGCGACAGAATCACGACCGAATACCCGCCGCGCAACTCAAGGAGTGCCTCTGCGATGGCGCCGGAAATCGTGGGCGCTTTGGAGCGGGCGACCAGGTGAAGGATGACTTCCGAGTCGGACGTCGTGGTGAAGAGCGCCCCCGATTCCTCCAGGTTCCGCCGGATCTGGGTTGCGTTGACCAGGTTGCCGTTGTGCGCGAGGGCCAGCGGCCCGCGGCCCGTCGCGAACACGATCGGCTGAGCGTTGATCAGGAGGGAGCCACCCGCCGTCGAGTACCGGACGTGGCCAATCGCGGTCCGGCCGGGCAACCGAGACAACCGAGCCTCGTCGAAGACGTCGGCGACGTAGCCCATCTCGCGCTCGATGTGGACCTTGCCTTCGTCGTCGAGCGTGGCGATTCCCGCCGACTCCTGCCCCCGGTGTTGAAGCGCGTAAAGACCCAGGTAGGCGAGGTTGGCGGCGTCCTGCGAGTCGCTGACGCCGAAGACGCCGCACTCGTCATGAAATCCCATCCGATGAAGATTTTAACATCGGTCGCACGGGGTAATCCGACGTCGCCTCTCGTCGTCTAAAAGTGTGAGGCAATGATGACGGCGCGCATTCGGATGGCGGTCTCGGTGCTCGCCGCGGTTCTTCTCTCGGGGTTCGGCCTCATGGCGGCTCCGGACGAAGGCGAGAGAGTTCCGCTGACAGCCCGCGAAAAAGCCGTTCACGTCTGGAATCGCCTGGGTTTCGGTCCGCGCCCGGGAGACGTCGATGCCGTTCTGGGGATGGGAGTCAACGCCTGGATCGAGCAGCAACTCTCTCCCGGAAAGATTCCCGACGCCACCGTTCAGACGAAGCTCGTGAAGCTGCCAACCCTGCGGATGTCCACGAGGGATCTGTTCAACAACTTCGAACGGCCGCTTCGCGAGGCGCGCCAGGAACGCAAGCGCGAGCTGGCGGCAAAAGGCGACACCGGCGAAATCGCCGACGCCGACATCGAAAAGATGAGGGAAGCGATTCCGCCGGAGAAACGTCCGCGCCGGATCATCGAGGAGCTTTCGGCGGCGCGCGTCCTGAGGGCAGTCTATTCCGAGCGGCAGTTGAACGAAGTGATGGTCGATTTTTGGATGAACCACTTCAACGTGTATGCCGCCAAGGGGCTCGACCGGATCTTCACGACGTCCTTCGAGGAGGACGTCGTGAGGCCACGCGTCTGGGGACGCTTCGACGACCTGCTTCTCGCCACCGCGAAATCGCCCGCCATGCTCTTCTACCTCGACAACGCGCAGTCGGCCGCGGATGAAAACCATCGCCCCCTCCCGCCGATGCGAGGCGGGCCGCGGCGC
>DATDNV010000517.1:0-6247 GCA_036518075.1 Thermoanaerobaculia bacterium | reverse complement strand
CAGCCGGACCAGAAGGTTATACCTATATCAGATCTGATATAGAGACGGCGCCGCCACAAACAGAAACGGGCGGCCGTCAGGCCGCCCGTTTACAAAGCGAAGAGCTGCAAGCGATCGCTACTTCGTCACGACGCTGAAGATCGGGAAGTGGCTCGCCGCTCCCATGAAAAAGAGCATCGGGATGGAGAGCCAGGAGTTGGTTCGAGAGGCGAGAAACGCCCGCCTTGCCCATTGCGGCATCTCCGCAGGCGCGGGCGCTCCGCTGGCGGCCGTCGCCCTCGTGGCGGCGATGATCTTCTTCTGGAGCGGCCAGATGATCATCCATACGTTCATCAACATCACTGTGCCGATTCCTCCGCCGATCAGAATGGAGATCGAGCGGCTCGAGGCGCCCTGTTCTCGGCTGTACGAGGCGAGCAGCGCTGAAATCACCGTGACGACGATCACGACGACGGCGGCCACCACTCGGCCGTCTTTCAAAGCGCCCCCTTTGACCGAGGCCTTGTACACGAGCGCGTTGATCTCGAAGGCGATGATCCAGCCGATGAGAAAGACCACCAGAAGCATGTCGACCTTATCCAGATGCGCGAGGATGCCGAGGTAGAGGAAACCGGTGACCCACGTCAGGATGGCGCCCCAGCGAAACCACCAGAGAGTGTTTGTCAGCAAAGACGGGTTGACCTTGGGCTTGAGGGCGGCCTCGAGCTCTTTTTGAAACTGCGGATTGACCAGGTTAAAGAAGTAGAGCATTCCGATCCAGGTGATTCCTCCCAGGAAGTGCAGCCAGCGCAGCAGAAACTGGAAGTTGGTGCTGAAATCCTGTGGCCAACTCATGAGCTCCTCCTTATCGCAGCGGACGAAAGCATCAATGGAGCGGTCCGAGCAGCGCATCGGGTGTCATCGCCGCCTCGAGCTCCTGTTCGGTGATGAGCTTCTTCTCGAGAAGCACCTCGCGCACGCGCACGCCCCTCGCCACCGCCTCTTTGAAGACCTCGGCGGCCTTGGCGTATCCGATGCGCGGAGTCAGCGCCGTCACGACCGAGGGCGACTCCTCCAGGTAGTGCCGGCACTTGTCCGGGTTCGCAGCAATTCCATCGATGCATTTCTCGCGAACGATGGGAAGGAAGTGGATCAGAAGCTGCGGGCCTCGGGTCAGGTTGTAGGCAAGCAGAGGCATCATGACGTTGAGCTCGAGCTGCCCCGCTCCGACGGCGAGCATGTTCGCGGTGTCGAATCCGACGATCTGAAAGCAGAGCATGTTCAGGCACTCGAGCAGCGACGGGTTGACCTTTCCCGGCATGATCGATGAGCCCGGCTGCACGGCGGGAAGCCGGATCTCGTCCAGCCCGGTCGCGGGCCCGGAAGCGAGCAGCCGCAAGTCGTTGGCGACGCGCGAAAGCTCGATCGCAAACGCCCGCAGGCTGCTCGAGTAGTCCCCCGCGGCCGCGCGGCTCTGGAGCCCCTCCCGCGGGTCCGAGGCCGGCACGAACTCTTCGCCGGCGAGCTGCGAAAGAATCCCGATCGCCTTCTCGCGAAACCCCGGAGGGGTATTCAGGCCCGTCCCGGCGGCGGTGCCGCCGAGAGCGACCTCCCGCAAGCCATCGAGCGCATGATCGATCTCTCGGCGCCGATGCGCGAGCGCAGAGCCGAATGCGCGAAACTCCTGGCCGAGCGTGACCGGCACGGCGTCCATGAGATGGGTCCGGCCCGACTTGACGATATGGGCGAACTCGGTCCCCTTCTTCTCGAATGCCGCGGCGAGGCGGCCGATCTCGTCGGAGAGGCGGCGACCGACGGCGATGGCCGCCATGTGGAGGGCGGTGGGAAACGTGTCGTTCGTCGACTGCCCGAGATTGACGTCGTCGTTGGGGTTGACCGAGTCACGATCGCCTCGAGCCCCGCCCAGGATTTCCGCGGCCCTCCCGGCGATGACCTCGTTCACGTTCATGTGAAAGGAGGTTCCGGCGCCGGCCTGGTACACGTCGACGACGAACTGATCGCGATGCTGGCCACCCAGAATCTCGTCGCACGCCCGAACGATCGCGTCCGCCTTGGAGTGGTCCAAACGTCCGAGCGTGTGATTGGTCATCGCGCACGCCTTCTTGATGCGCGCGTACGCGACGATGACCTCCGGATGGGCCCGCTCGCCGGAGATGGGGTAGTTCTCGATGGCCCGGGAGGTCTGCGCGCCCCAATAGGCTTCGTGGGGAATGGAGCGCACTCCGAGGCTGTCCTTTTCCTGCCGCCCTTTCGTCGCTTCGGCCAAGCGCCGCAACATTAGCAGAATTGATTCGGGCTCGCCGGAGCGGCAGCGCCAGCGTCGTCGCGGCACATCCGTTGCTTTAGAATCTCGGAATGAGGTTTGGCTCGATCCGCGCGTGGCGTTCGGCCGTCTGGCCGTTCCTGGCCGCGTTGGTCCTCGCAGGCGCCGTCTCTTCGTGTCGCCGGGCGGCGACGTCCCGACTCTCGAACGGCCCGGTGCGCCCGTCCTCGCGAAGCGATCGGGTCGAGCCCGTCGCTCCCAGCGGCCTTCTCATACCGACCGAAAAGCGGGCGGTCGACGAGTTCCTGCAGGCGCATCCGGATCTCCGTCCGGCGACCGATTCGGATCGTCGCGTTCCTCGCGAGGGGGACGGCGACGTCGTGCATCTCTACGGGATCTATCACCCTTACTTCGTGCGAGGCGACGTCAACGACGACGGCATCCTCGATTTCGTCATGGCGTTCGTCCGGCGCGACACGAAGCAAGGGCAGTGGTTTTCGATCGTGGTCTTTTCGGGGCTCGGGGGCGACAACGGATTCGACAAAGGAACGTTTCTCGAGCGGGACATCTCTCTCGTTCACGGCGACGTGTCGATCGACCGGGACGCCGTCCTGATCACACCGGATCTTTCCGACGAAGCGGTGCGTCGCTACCGATGGGACCCCATCCATCGCTCCTATGTCTTCGTTCGGGACGACGAAGAGGATCCCGAAGCGCCGCCTCTCTCTCGAACCTGATCCCGGCGTCCGACCGGTGGCGGCGCGGTCGTCGACGGCACGAACGCAGCGATGATTCAATGCGCCTCCATGCCGGCCTCTTCCCGAACGGTCGCGGTCGCGCTGCCGCTTCCCGTCCGCAAGGAGTTCTCCTACTCCATTCCGGATGGCATGCCGGCGCCCGCGCCCGGCGCCCGCGTGCGTGTCCCCTTCGGCGAGCGGGTTCTCACCGGGATCGTGACCGGCGGCGCTCCGGAATCCGAACGGGCGCTACGCGACGTGCTCGAGGTTCTCGACGCGGAGCCGGTTTGCCCGGCAGAGCTCCTGGCCTCGGCCCAACGGGTCGCGCATCGATTCTTCGTCTCGACCGGGGAGGTACTCAAGAGCGCGCTCCCGGCGCGGCTGGCACGGTCCCGCGCTGCACGTTATGAGCTGACCGACGCGGGCGCACGAGCCGGCGCGGTCGGTGCGGAGCGCGACGTCCTGGAGATGCTCGCCCGCGGAACCGTGCGCCGCGCTTCCGAGCTTTCCGCGGCCGGCCGAACGGACACCCTTCGCGCCCTGGAGCGGAAGGGATGGATCCGCGTCGCGCCGCATCAACCCCCGCGCGTCCGGTCTTTCGAATCCGTCTACCGGCTCGCGCCGCTCGACCCGGCCGAACGAGACCGGCTCCTCGCGCGTCGCCGCCGCGGGCGCGAGGTGGTCGCCTTCCTGGCCCGCGTCGGCCGCGAGGCGACCGGGGACGAGATTCGAAACGAGACGGGGGCGGGCGCAGCCATCCTGAAGAATCTGGTCTCACGATCGATTCTCACCCGCGAGCACCGACCCCGCTCCCTGGACCCGACAGCGATCGTCGCCGGCCCGGCGAGAGACTTCCTGCTCACGGGCGAGCAGCAGTCCGCGCTCGGTTCCATCGTCGAGGCCGTCAACCAGCGGCGATACCTGCCCGCTCTCCTTCAGGGAGTCACCGGAAGCGGAAAGACCGAGGTCTACTTGCGGGCCATCGCGGCCGCGCTCGCCGCGGGCCGAGGAGCCATCTGGCTCGTTCCGGAAATCGCGCTCACCCCCGTCTTCGCGTCGGAGCTGTCTCGGCAATTCGGAGACGGCGCCGCGCTGATGCATTCCGCCCTGTCCGCTGGCCAGAGGACAGAAGCCTGGGACCGAATCCGCTCCGGCCGTGCACGCGTCGTCATCGGCCCGCGGTCGGCGGTGTTTGCTCCTCTCCCGGATCCCGGCCTCATCCTGGTGGACGAGGAGCACGACTCTTCCTACAAGCAGCGCGAGTCGCCACGCTATGACGCCCGCGAAGTGGCCGCCATCCGCGCCCGCGCGTCGCGCGCGGTTCTCCTCTTCGGCTCGGCGACTCCCTCGATGGAGGCTTACCATGCGGCCGAGACCGGTCGCGTCCTGCGGCTGCGCCTCTCCGCGCGCGTGGTCGATCGGCCGCTGCCTCAGGTCGAGATCGTCGATCTCAAGCACGAGCCATTCCGGCCCGAAGAGAAAGGGGTGCCGCTCTTTTCCCGGCCTCTGCTGGAAAGGCTTCGGGAAGTCTTCCGCCGGGGGGAGCAGGCGATTCTGCTGCAGCCGCGTCGCGGCTACGCCCCGATTCTTCTGTGTCGCGACTGCGGCTACGACTTTCGATGCGACCGATGCAGCGTCTCACGAACCGTTCATGCGCGCGGTCGCGCACTCGTCTGCCATTACTGCGGTTCGCGCATCGCGGCGCCGGCCCGCTGCCCCGAGTGCGGGGGGGGACTGCTCGAGCCGGTGGGAGCCGGAACGGAGCGGGTCGCTGAACGCTTCGCGGAGGCGTTTCCCGGAGTGACGTTCGGCCTTCTCGATCGGGATTCCGCGCGCCGCCTCGGCGCGGAGAACGTCGTCCGCGACATGCTCTCGGGCCGGATCCAGTGCCTCATCGGCACGCAGATGGTCGCCAAGGGCCACGATTTTCCGAACGTCACGGCCGTCGGCGTCCTTTCGGCGGACACGATTCTGAATTTCCCCGACTTCCGGGCGGCGGAGCGGACGTTTCAGCTGGTCGCGCAGGTCGCGGGTCGAGCGGGCCGCGGGGAAAAGGCGGGGACGGTGCATGTCCAGACGTTCCACCCGAAGCATCCGGCGATCGTACGAGCGGCCGACCACGACGTAGACGGTTTCGCGACTGCCGAGCTCGGGTTTCGGCGTGCGTTCTTCTATCCGCCCTATTCGGAGCTGGCCGAGATTCTCGTCACGTCGAGTGAGCTTGCAAAGGCGGAGAGCGCGGCTCGCGAGATCGGCGAGGCGCTGCGCAAGAGTTCATCCCGCATTCGCGTGTCCGGTCCCGCACCGGCGCCTCTGGAGCGGCTCCTGGGCCGCTGGCGCCAGCAGATTCTCGTGCGCGCGGGCAATCGGGAGGCGATTCTCGAATCACTCGAAAAATCGGTCTCCGAACGGCCTCCCGCGGGAGTGCAAGTCGCGACCGACGTCGATCCGCAGGACCTGATGTAGGAAGCGACCCGTGGCCAGTGAGGCGCGACCAGAAAAAGCGCGGAATCTACGGCTAAACTAGCCCTGTGAACACGGGACTCAGGGGCGGGACGCCACTCGTTACTCGTCACTCATCACTCGTCACTCCCTCATGAACGGCGAAGACGGCAACTTCGAAGAGCCGATCCTGAAGCTGAGGCGTCGGATCGAGGAGCTTTCCGCGCTCCCGGACGACGCCGCACACCGCCGGGAGATCGAAAAGCTCCGGGAGAGGCTCGACCGCGTGTCGCGCGAGATCTACGGAAACCTCACACCGTGGCAGAAAACGCTCGTGGCGAGGCACCCGCTGCGCCCATACACGGCCGACTACATCGGCGCCCTCACGAACGACTTCGTCGAGCTGCACGGCGACCGGCGTTTCGCCGACGACCCGGCGGTCGTGGCGGGCCTGGCGCACTTCCGCGGCATTCCCGTGGCCATCGTCGGACATCAAAAAGGCCGCGATACGAAGGAAAAGATCCGGCGTAACTTCGGAATGCCCCGCCCCGAGGGTTATCGCAAAGCGCTTCGCGTGATGCAGATGGCGGAAAAGTTCGGACGGCCGATTCTGACTTTCCTCGACGTCGTCGGCGCCTATCCCGGAATGGATGCGGAAGAGCGGGGCCAGGCCGAGGCGATCGCGGTCAACCTCCGCGAGATGGCCGCGTTCCGAGTTCCCATCGTCGTGACCGTCACCGGCGAGGGCGGTTCGGGCGGCGCGCTCGCGATCGGAATCGGCGACCGTGTTTTGATGATGGAGCAC
>DATDNV010000516.1:0-3431 GCA_036518075.1 Thermoanaerobaculia bacterium | reverse complement strand
GCCGCCTCCCGATCCGAAGTACGCCCGGCACCATTTCTGGACCGTCCGCGTCGAGAACTTCGTCGCCGACCCGACGCCGGAGGTTTGGGTCGAGATCTATCGATTCCAGGGACACGCGCGGGTGACCGGCGGCTTCTATCTCCACCCGCACGTCGAGGCCTGGATCGGTCCGGCCGCAGTCCAGTTTCTCTCGGGCGACCTCACGCTCGGATCGGAGGAGCACGTTCTGCGCTCAATGACCGGCCGCAGCGACTGCCTCATCGAGCCGCACGCTCCAGACCAGGTCCGAGGCGACGAAATCTGGCGAAAGATCTCCGGAAGCATGAAGGTCGAGGGAAGGCTGGAGGACCTTCGTTTCCTGAACTACTTTCTCCGGCGTTCGAAGGAACCCCGCTTCACCGGCGGCTCCGGACCGGCGCGCTTCGCGGTTCGATTCGATCACGGAATCGGCAAAGGCGGCGCCGACTTCGAAGCGTCCGGCGTCTCCGCGCGCTACGGCTCGGGAACCGTTCGGGGACGAGCGAGCGGGCGTCTCGAGATCCCTCGTTGGGACGTCGTGAATGGAGACATGGAGATTTCCGGCAGCCGTGTCGATCTCTCCAACGTTCTCTCCGAGGGCACCAAACACGACGAGCGCGACTGGTGGGGACGCTTCCAGGTCGTCAACGGCCGATTGCACGGCGGCCTCCAGGCTCAGGGAGTGGTCTCCGCGCGCGACGCGCGGCCTCTGTACACGCTTTTCCGCGCCGACCTGCCGGGGTGGGCCCAGGGGATTCTGAAGCTCGAAGGATTGAGCGGCCGGGCGCGCGTTCGATTGGGAAGCGACCTCGTCGATGTCGAGGACATGGACGCGACGGGCGGCCACTTCCATATCGCGGGACGCTACCGGCAGAAAGGAAAGGAGACACTCGGAGCGTTCCTCGTCGAGAACGGCCTGCTCGCCGTCGGCATCGCCATCGACGGCGACGCGAGCCACGTCAAGCTCCTCGGCGCGAGGAAGTGGTTCGAGAGCGCGGCAGCGCGGTGAGTTCTCCCTCATCCTCAAGACGTTGGTCGCGGTTGGGAGACAGATGGGGGCGGGTCCTGCCGCTGGCGGCGCAGGCGGTCGCTTCTCGATCGGCGCGGCGAAACTTTCTGACCACGGGTCTGATTGCCCTGCCGCTGAGGAGGCAGGTATCTCTTACTCTGCGAGCCGCGGGCCTCTCCCGGAGCGGGGCCTGTCGGACGGCGCCCTCGACACAGCCCTTTGAACGTCTTTCATGCAGCTGCGCCATCCGACTGGAGCTGCGGCCCGAGTCGTCCTCAGGGCCCCGAGGCCGCAGCGTCCCCGCGAGGGAGATGCCCGCGAGCGAGCTTCCGGAGCGGGCCTCCCGGGGAAGCGGACCGACACCGCGATCTGCGACGGGAACAAAGTTTCGAGTTCCAACGCCTAGCGCATCACTTCAACCACGACCGCTGTGCCGTAGGCGAGCACCTCCGCCACGCCCTGCGCAATCTCGGTCGTGTCGTACCGCATGGCAATGACGGCGTTGCCGCCGGCGTCCCGCGCGTGCTGCGCCATCAGCTCGAACGCCTCTTCGCGCGCGCGCTCGCAGAGCTGGGTCCAGAGCGTGATGTTGCCGCCGAGAAGGCTTTGGAGCCCGGCGCCGATCGTGCCGACGATCGACCGCGACCGCACGGTGATGCCGCGCACGATGCCGACGTTCTTCACGACTCGATATCCTGGAAGCTCGTTGGCTGAGGTGATGAAGTTGTGCGGAATCAAGATGTCTCCTTCTTCATCGGGGCGGGGACGAGCCCGCCCCGACAACGACTACCCCGTTAGCCCGTCGCTCGTTTTCTTCAGTTTGAGCTCCGACAGGAGCCGGTCGATCTCTTTCTCCTTTTCGAGCGCCGCGAATCGGTCTTCGATGTCGTCGCCAGCCATCTCCGCCCAGGCGTGGCTCAGCGCTTCTTCGTGAGCCACCTTGTTCTTCATCCGATCAAACGTGCTCCCGTCCACTCCCTTGCGGATCCCCATCTTGGCCTCGCTCGCGGTCTTGGACGCCCGCGCCCGGCGGCTCCGGGCGATCAGCAGGTCGCTCTTCGACTGCGCTTCCTGAAGCTTTCCCTCGAGCTTGATGAGAGCGCTCTTCAGGTTCTCGACTTCCGCCTTCTGATCGGCGACCTGCTGATGAAAGTTCTCCGCGAGATCCTTGCATCCCATCGCCCGTTCGAGCGCCGCGCGGGCGAGGTTGTCGTCCTTCTTGTCGACGGCCAGCTCCGCCTTGCGCATCCAGTCCGCCTGCCGCTCCTCGTTTTCTCTGGCCTTCTTCGCCAGAAGATGCTCATCCGCCATTGCGATCGCCACCTGAGTCTTGATCTGCAGGAGCTGGTTCTGCATGTCCAGAATCACCTGCTTGATCATCTTTTCCGGGTCTTCGGCCTTGTCGATCAGGTCGTTCAGATTCGCCCGCACCAGAGCAGCAACCCGTTCCAGTAGTGCCATATGTCCCCCGAGTGTTCAGTTCTCAGTCCTCAGTTCTGATTCGCTACGACTTCGCGTCTGCGCTCTTGTCCCCGATCTGCTTGACCTTGGAGAGGAGATCCTTGATCTGCATGCCGGACAGGGCCTCGAAGAGCGCCGGCACCTGAGCGGCCATCTTCGTCATGTCGCCCGTGATCTTGTGCACGCCCGCCGAGTCGCCGTTGCCGGTGGAGACGACCGTGATCCTGTCGACCTTCGACAACGGCTCCGCCATCGCGCGCACGACTTCCGGCATTCCGGTGAGTAGCTTGTCGACGACCGCCGCCTGATTCCATTCCTGGTAGGCCTCGGCTTTGACGTTCATCGCCTTGGCCTCCGCTTCTCCCTTCTTGAAGATGATCTCCGCCTCGGCTTCGCCCTGAGTCCGGGTCGCTGCGGCGTGTCCCTCCGCTTCCAGCGAGAGGCGCTGGCGCTCCGCGGTAGCCAGGGTCTCGATGCGTTGCCGCTCGACTTCCGCTTGCTTGAGGACGGTCGCGATCAATTCCTTCTCACGCCGAAGGATCTCCGCCTCCTGGACCTTGACCTGCTCCTGCTTCTCGACCTGCTGCACACGCACCGCTTCGGCGACGACCTGCTGCTGCATCACGTTGGTCTGGATCTCGTAGGCTTTGTCCGCCTGAGCCTGCTGTTTCTTGACCGCCTCGAGGTAGGCGGCCTTCTTGACGTCCATGTCGCGCTGGGCCTCGGCCTGCTTGGCGAGCGAAAGAGTCTCGGCGAGCACGCGTTCCTGGTCCGCCTGCGCTTTGGCGACGGCGGCTTCCCGCTGCGCGAGCGCCCGCTTGATGGCCGTGTCACGCTCCGCTTCCGCCGCGGCGACGTCCGCGTCGCGCTTGATCCGTGCGATGTCGGGACGTCCCATGTTGACGATGTACTCGTTCTTGTCCCGGACTTCCTTGATCGTGAA
>DATDNV010000515.1:0-3901 GCA_036518075.1 Thermoanaerobaculia bacterium | reverse complement strand
CGGCTCGGAACCGGCCGCGCGCTGCTTCTGTTTGCGAGCCTCACGGCGGTGGGCTTTCTCGTCTATCTCGTCTGGAGATCGATCCCTGGCGTCTTCGCAGGGCTCTTTCTCGTCATGGCCTGGAAGTCATTCGGGTTGCCGGCGACGTTCGCGCTCGTCGGCGAAGAGCTGTCGGGCTCGCAGCGGATCGTCGGGTTTACCGTTCAGTCGATCCTGCGGCGCCTCCCGATCGTGATCGCCCCTCCCCTGGGCGGACTCTTGATCGAACGGCTGGGGATGGCCGAAGGAATGCGGACCGGTTTTGCGATCTCGATCGTCCTGGCCGCGGCGATGCTCTACGGGCTCCGATCGGCGTTTCGGAGCCAACGCTCGGCCAGAACTTCTCCTCTCGTCCCGGCCTTCTCTTCGGAGAAGAGGAGGAAAGCGAGCCTCGATCCCACTCTGAAGCGCCTCCTCTTCGCCGACATCCTGATCCGGCTCTGCGAAGGCCTGCCCGACGTGTTTCTGGTCGTCTGGGCGATCGAGATCCTGCGCCTGACTCCATCCCAGTTCGGTCTCGCGACGTCGATCTTGATGACGACCGCAATCCTCTCGTACTTTCCAGCCGCCGCTCTCGCACGACACGTGGAAAAGAAGCCCTTCGTGCTTCTGACGTTCCTCTTCTTCACTCTGTTTCCGCTCGCGGTGGTCCTTTCGCGATCCTTCGTCCATCTCCTGGCGGCCTACATCGTCGGGGGCCTGAGAGAGGTGGGAGAGCCGGCGCGAAAGGCGCTGATCGTCGACCTGGCGGCTCGGGAAGCGCGAGGGAGAACCGTCGGCCTGTATTACTCGATCCGCGGCTTTGCGGTCGCCGGGGCGGCCGCCGTGGGCGGCGCGCTCTGGACGATCCGGCCAAGCCTGACCTTCTACGCGGCCGCCGGCCTCGGCGTGCTTGGCACCGCCTTCGCTGCGTTCACTCTTCCCTCGCGCTCGAACGTCGTGGCTCCGGAGGCCGCCCGATGACCAAGAAGAAGCCGTCTCGGCGAAGCTGGTATCTGCTCATTCACCAGCTCCCACCGGAGCCGCTCTACCTGCGAGCGAAGATCCGTCAGCGCCTCTCCCGTGTCGGCGCAGTCGCGTTGAAGAACGCGGTTTACGCGCTGCCCGCTCGCGAGGATTGCCTCGAAGACTTCCAGTGGATCGCGGAGGAGGCGGCGAGCGGCGGCGGCGAAGCCTTCATTTGCGAGGCGGAATTTCTCGAGAAACAGCTCGAGGAAGAGCTCGTGGCCCGCTCGCGCGCCGAACGCGATGCCGAATACGCGGAGCTTGCCGCAGAGATCCGAGACCTCAACGCCTCGGACCCTCCCGCCCAGATTGCGCGTCTGCGCAAGAAGTTCGACGAGATCTCGCGAATCGATTTCTTCGAAACTCCCGGCCGCAAGAGAGCCGCCCGGCTTCTCTCGGAGCTCGACCGGCCCGCCTCCGGGCGCGGCGGGCGCGGCGCGCGCGAGCCCCTCGTCGGCCGGAGGTGGGTGACGCGCAAGGGAATCCATATCGATCGGATTGCCTCGGCCTGGCTGATCCGCCGATTCATCGACGCGAAGGCTTCCTTCCGCTTCATCGACCCAAAAGAGCCAGCGCGAACGGGCGAGGTCCGGTTCGATATGGTCGGAGGCAACTTCTCGCATGAAGGAGATCGCTGCACATTCGAGACGCTGCTCGCGAGAACCGGTTTGACCGATCCCGCCTTGAGCGAGGTCGCGGAAATCGTTCACGACATCGATCTCAAGGACGAAAAGTTCGGCCGGGCGGAAGCGGCCGGAGTGGAGAGACTCATCACGGGCCTCATGCTCGCCCATCCGGACGACGAGACGCGCCTCGAGTCCGGTGTCTCCCTTTTTGATCAGCTCTATCAGTCGTTCCGCCGTCGAAAGCCGGCGATCTCCAAGGAGGCGAAAAAATGAAACGCAGTGGAATCCTGATTGCCACGCTCCTGCTCGGCGCTCTCGGGAACGGTCTCGCTCAGACCGGCAGCGGCTGGGAGGTGGTGGACAAAGTCTTCGGAGTCTCGGGAAAGGACATGCCGGGAGAGGTCCACCGATTCGGGTGGCCGCGCGCCGATCTGAAAGTCTCCCTGAACGGCGTTTCGATCGAGCCGCCGCTGGCGCTCGGATCCTGGGCGGCGTTCAAGAAGACCGGAACCGGCGACGACGCGATCGCGATGGGTGATCTCGCGCTTCTCGATTCCGAGGTCGATGGCGTCATACGGGTCTTCGAGGCCGGCGGCGTCGAGATCCTCGCCGTTCACAATCATCTGATCGGCGAAACGCCCCGAATCGTCTACGTGCATTTCCATGGCCATGGAGCGGCCGGAGCGCTCGCGGCGACCATCCGCTCGGCTTTGGAGAAAACGAAGACCCCGCTCGCGGGCGGCGGCGCGGCTCAGGCAAGCCCAGAGGAGAAGAAGATCCTCGATCGCGTCGAGAGCGCTCTCGGCCGCAAGGGAACGATGGCGGGACGCGTACTTCAGTTCGGAGTCCCCCGGGCGACCGCGATCCGCGACTCCGGCGTCGAGATTCCTCCGAGCATGGGGATGGCGAACTCGATCAATTTCCAGGCCGCGGGATCTCAGGCCGCGGCAACGGGAGACTTCGTTCTCGTCGCCGAGGAGGTGAATCCCGTGATTCGGGAGCTGCAGAGCCATGGAATCGCGGTGACCGCGCTGCACTCGCACATGCTGCGCGAAGAACCGCGCCTCTTCTTCATGCACTTCTGGGGAGTCGGAGCGCCCGAGAAGATCGGAGAAGGCCTGAAAGCCGCCCTCGGGAAAGTCGCGACCCGATAGGCGAAAACCAGGCGCCCCTGTCTCCGACCGTCTCCGGAATGGGCGCGAACGACCCCTCGTTGCACCTACGGACGCGTCGATCAGCCCGGGAACGGGTCAGAATACCGAGGTCCGGCGCGGAGCTGCGCGGCGCTTCTCGGGAGGGTTCGTGAACTACGGGGGTCTCCTTCGATCCGCACTGGTGGCGTTGCTGCGAAACAAGATGCGGAGCACTCTCACGGTCCTCGGGATCACGATCGGAATCGCGGCGGTGATCTGCGTGGTCGCCATCGGCAAAGCCGGCCAGGCGCGCGTCGAGCAGCAGCTCAACAATCTCGGGGACAACTTCGTCTGGATCGAAGCGGGAGGCCGGTCGGTCAGCGGCGTCCGCACGGGCACCCGGAACACGACCACCTTGACGGTCGCCGACGCCGTAGCCATCAAGAACCAGATCTCCCTCATCAAGAGCGTCTCCCCCAACGTGGATGATCCGGTCCAGGTCATCTACGCGAATCAGAACTGGCATACGACCTATCGCGGTGTGGCACCCGAATACTTCGAGATCAAGCGATGGGTCGTCGACCAGGGAGCGGTGTTCTCCCCGGACGACGTGGAGCGCGCCGCAGACGTATGCGTGATCGGGCGTTCGGTCCGCGCGCAGCTCTTCGGCGTCGAAGATCCGATCGGAAGGGTGATTCGCGTTGCCAGCATTCCGTGCAAGGTCGTCGCCACGCTTCGACCGAAGGGACTGTCACTTTCGGGGCAGGATCAGGACGACGTCGTCATACTCCCGTACACGACCGCCCAGAAGAAGATCAAGGGAGTCACCTGGCTCGACGACATCCTCTGTTCCGCGGTTTCGTTCGATGCGGTCAAGATTGCGGGACAGGAGGCGGCGGCGATCCTCCGCGACCGGCACCATCTGCGCCCGGAAGAGGACGATGACTTCAACATCCGTAACCCGGAAGACATCATTCAGGCGCAGCTCGACGCGAGTAAGACACTGACCGTCCTGCTGATCGCCGTGGCGTCGATTTCTCTCCTCGTGGGTGGAATCGGAATCATGAACGTGATGCTCGTCTCCGTGACCGAGCGCAC
>DATDNV010000514.1:0-2644 GCA_036518075.1 Thermoanaerobaculia bacterium | reverse complement strand
CGTCGTGGCCGCCGGACCCTGCGCCGTCGAAAGCTGGGAGCAGCTTTCCGAAGTGGCCCGCGCCGCGCGCGACTCGGGCGCCCGGCTTCTCCGGGGAGGGGCATTCAAGCCGCGCACGAGCCCCTATTCTTTCCAGGGGCTGGGCGAAGAGGGATTGAAACTGCTGGCGCGCGCTCGCGACGAGACGGGATTGCCGGTCGTCACCGAGGTGATGACGCCGGAAGCGGTGCCGCTGGTCGAACGCTACGCCGACTGTCTTCAGATCGGGGCGCGCAACATGCAGAACTTCCATCTTCTCCAGGCATGCGGCAAGGCATCGAAGCCCGTTCTCCTGAAGCGAGGTCTCTCCGCCACGCTCGAGGAGCTCTTGATGGCCGCCGAATACATCCTGTCTTCCGGAAACCGCAATGTCATTCTTTGCGAACGCGGAATGCGCACCTTCGAGCGCGCCACTCGCAACACGCTGGACCTCTCGGCCGTCGCGGTCCTGAAGGAGTGGTCGCATCTCCCCGTCATGGTGGATCCGAGCCATGGCACCGGGCAGCGCTCTCTGGTTGCACCCATGGCTCGGGCGGCGATCGCCTGCGGCGCCGATGGCCTGATCATCGAGGTTCACCCCCAGCCGGAACGCGCGCTCTCGGACGGACCGCAATCGCTGACGCCCCCGATGCTGGCGGACACGATGCGAGAAGTCGGCGCGATCGCCCGCGCCGTGGGCCGCGAGTGAGCGGTGCGAAAGCGAACGTCCGGGCTCACCGGCGAAAGAGTCGGAGGCGCCGGGATGCGATCGGCATCGTCGGGGTCGGCCTGATTGGCGGATCTCTCGCCAAAGCGATCCGGCTCCGCTTTCCCCGAAAAATTCTGATCGGCGTCGAGCCGCGCCGCGCCCCGCGCGCGGCGGCGCAGCGAGACCGTCTCTTCGACTTTCTGTCTCCGAGACCCAGTTCCGATCTGGAGCAGTGCGAAATCGTCATCCTGGCCGCGCCGGTCGCCCAGGTCGTCCAACTGCTCGGGACCGTCTCCTCGCGCATGCGCGACGGCGCCATCCTCAGCGACGTGGCGGGAGTCAAGGAGCCGGTGATCCATGCGGCGCGGTCGCGCGTTCGCCCCGGCGTCGCGTTCGTCGGAGCCCACCCGATGTTCGGGGGCCCGTCCGGCGGCTACGGCGCGTCCCGGCCGGATTCCTGGCGCGGCGGTGTGGTCGCCGTCTGCACCGACGGAGCGGATCGGCACGCGGTGGCGCGCATCGCCCGTTTTCATCGCGTTCTCGGGGCTCGCGTTCTCCTGTGCACGGCTGTGGATCACGACCAAGCCATCGCGGCGGTATCTCAGCTTCCCTACGTTCTCGCCTCCGCGATCGCGCTGACGGCTCGCGACGCGGGTCGCACGGCGCGGCGGCTGGCCGCCCGGGGGCTTGCCGGCACGACTCGGCTCGCGGCCTTCGAGTACGGCGTTCAGGGCGAAACCTCCCGACGCAATCGGCATCTGGGCAAGGCCGTTCGCTCCTTCGCTGCGAATCTGCGCCGACTCCTCGATGCCCTTGCGGCCTCGCCCAGCGCGGCGCGGGCGGCGTTCGACCGAGCCCGACGGGCGCAGCGCCAGATCTCCTCGAGAAAGGCGAGCCGGCGGTAATATCAGATCTGATATTACTCTGGGTGCGAAGTTCTAAGTTCTATGTTCTAAGTTCTAAGTTGGAAGCACCGCAACTTTGAACTTTGAACTTGGGACTCTGAACTTCTAAAACGCCTGCGCGCTCGAAAAAGACACCAGAAATCCCTTGTGCCCGAGCGGATCGGTGTTGAACGCATAGGCGAGGTCGAGCCGCAGAATGTTGTTGACGGGAGCGCGAGCAACGCCGAACCGCAATCCGACCCCGACGTCGCTCTTGAACTCTTTCAAGCTCAGAGGCTGGCCGGGCGGAATCGCCGTTCCGGTGTCGAAGAAGACCGCGAGCCCCGGCGCGACCAGCTGAAGGATCTCCTTGCCCGAGAAGATGCGGTGCTCGAGATTCAGAATGACTCGCCGATTTCCTTCGAAGGCGTAGAGCCGATAGCCCCGCAGCCCGTTGTTGCCATCGGCGAAGAACTGGACGTCGGCGTCCAGGTTCCAGCCCTGGTCGTAGCGCAGACGGGAGACGAACGTCTGTAGCAAACGTGTGCTGAACTTCTGCACGAAATCGGCGCTGGCCGTAAAAATCGTGTTCTCGATTCCGCTCCCGAACCGCGTCTGGAAAGCGAGCTGTCCCAGAAAGAAGCGGCCCTCCCCGAGCCGCCATCCCTCCGACGCGGATGCGGAAACGAATCCCGTCGTCTGGTCCAATCCGAACGCCTTGGGAGAGACACCTAACCGCGTGGAAAGGGAGAGGCCGAGATTGAAGTCCTCGTAGCGCAGGTCTCGATTGACATAGTTGAGCTTCAGAAAGTTGTTTCCCAGGTTGTCGTACCGCACGAACAAATAGCGGAAGTGCCTCGCTTCGGGGAGCGGATCCGAGGGATTGGAAGGCAGGTTCGAGAAATCGTCGAACAATTCGTCGAAGCCGCCCGTGAGTCTCGTGGCGTACGTGTCGCTGTGGCTCAAAGCGGTTCCATAGGACGCGAGGATCTCCCGGTGGTCCTGGCGGAACTGCGAAGAGATGACTCCGTCC
>DATDNV010000513.1:0-2230 GCA_036518075.1 Thermoanaerobaculia bacterium | reverse complement strand
TCCTCGAGCCGGGGGTCGCGCCATGAAAGCGGTTTTCAAGGCCGGCAACACGGCGGGAAAGAATCCGTTCGAGCGGTACATCGTCACCCACCCGATGGGCGACATCATCTTTTCGGAAGGCGACATCGGCACCGAGATGTACATCATCCAGTCCGGAACGGTGGAGCTCTTCAAGTCGATCGCGGGCGAGACCCGCGTCCTCGCCACACTCGACAAAGGAGACTTTTTCGGAGAGATGAGCGTGCTCGAGGATCTGCCGCGCAACGCGTCCGCGCGGGCCAAGACCGACGTCGAAATCGTGCGGATCAACGGCGCGATGTTCGACACGATGTTGAAGAACAACACGGAGATCGCCGTCCGCATGATGCGCAAGCTCTCGCGGCGGCTGCGAGACGTGACCGCGATGCTCGAAGAGGCGCTCGGCCGCCAGGTGGCGGAGGAGGAGAAGCCGGCGCCGGCGCCCGCTCCGCGCAAACCGCCCGTCGCCGAACGGGACGTCTGGCGCCTCGTGGCTCCCGACGGCAAGGCCGAGTTCTTCCTGAACCGGGAAGGGGACACGCTCGTGGGACGCGCCGATCCGGTCACGGGGATCACACCCGACGTGGATCTGTCGCCGCTCGATCCGCAGCGGTCGACGTCGCGGCGCCACGCGAAGTTGTACCAGATGGCCGGCCACTTCTACGTGATGGAGGAGATCGGCGTGATGAACGGGACGTACGTCAACGACGCGCGGCTCGCGACCGGCACGCCAGTCGCCATCAAGAACGGCGACGTGCTCAAGTTCGGACTCGTTCCGCTCAGCTTCTACGACTCGAGGGTCTGACGCCGGTTCCCGCTCCTTCCGACCGGCCTTCCCCGATCCTTCGCCTGACCGACCCGGTAGGCCGCATCCCGCGCATCGGCCCAACCCGTGCTGCCCGTCTCGCGGACGCCGGTCTCGCGACGGTCGCCGATTTTCTGCTGGCGCTTCCGTTCCGATACGAGGATCGAAAACGATTTGCCCGCATCGCCGAGCTGAAAGCCGGAGAGGCGGCGACGCTCCTCGTCCGGCTCTCCCAGGTGCGCGCGAGCCGGATGCGCCGCGGTCAACTCCGCATCGAAGCGCTCGCGGACGACGGTTCCGCCGCTCTTCGTGTCGTCTGGCACAATCGATATCCTTCCTTCATCGAAGCGGCCGGATCCGGGCGGCCCGCCGCAGTCTACGGAACTCCCTCGCTCGGGCCGCGAGGGGAGCTGCAGCTCGCCAACCCCGAGACCGAGTTTTTCGAGACCGGGGAGGAGACCGATCCCCAGCACTCGGGCCGAATCGTCGGGATCTACCGGCGAATCGGCGGCGTCGCCCCGCGCGCATGGCGGACTCTGGTCCGGCGCGCGCTCGACAGCCTCGATCCGGACTTTCGCTCGGCGACCCTGCCGTCGAGGGAGTTGTGCGAGGCCCTCGAAGCCGTCCATTTTCCAGAAACGATCGAGATGGCCCAGACCGCGCGGGAACGCCTGGCTCGAGAAGAGCTCGTCGTTCTCGCGGCCGGCATCGAAAACAAGCGCGAGCGCCTGCGACAGCGACGCGGCGTCGTCCTTCGCGCCGACGAGGCAGCGCGAGAGGCGATCCGTCAGATCCTGCCGTTCGTCTTGACCGGCGCCCAGGAGAAGGCGTTTGCGGAGATCGAGAAGGACCTCCGGTCGGGGCGTGCGATGGCTCGGCTGCTCCAGGGCGACGTGGGAAGCGGAAAGACGGTGGTTGCCGGCCTTGCGGTTCTTCTCGCGGCCCGCGGCGGCTTTCAGAGCGCGCTCATGGCGCCGACCGAAATCCTGGCCGAACAGCACGCGGAAAGTCTCGCGCGCTGGCTCGAGAAGGGTGGAGTGCGCATGGCTCTTCTGACCGGAGCCGTTCGCGGGCCGGCGCGCCGCGACATCCTCGAGCGGCTCGCGTCGGGCGAGATCGACCTCCTCGTCGGCACTCACGCTCTGATCGAGGGGCCGGTCCGATTCGGCCGGCTCGGTCTCGTCGTCGTGGACGAGCAGCACCGGTTCGGGGTGGCGCATCGCGCCCGGCTCTTTCGCAAAACCGAGACTCCGCACGTGCTCGTCATGACGGCGACACCGATCCCGCGCTCGCTCGCCTGGGCCATCTACGGCGAGCTGGACGTCTCGATCCTGGACGAAAAGCCTGCCGGACGCGCGCCGGTCAAAACGGGAGTGCGAGAGGAGGACGCGCGCGGACGGGTCTATC
>DATDNV010000512.1:0-7576 GCA_036518075.1 Thermoanaerobaculia bacterium | reverse complement strand
AGACCGTGCGCGCGATGGGGGCAGACATCGTCATCGCCGTCGACGTCGCCTCATCGAGCGAAATCCCGGAGGAGGCGCCCAAGTCTCTGGGCGAGCTGGTCGGACGATTGATCGACCTGCCGCTCCTGCGTAACACCCAGGAATCGCGAAAGCTGGCGGACATCGTCATTACTCCGGATTTGAAGGGCCTATCCTCCGCCGACTTCCCCAAGGCGGCGGAAATCATCCCGAGAGGCGAGGCCGCCGCGCGCGCCGCAATGGAAAAGCTCGCGAAGCTCTCGGTCTCCCCCGAGGAGTACGCCGAGTGGAGGAAGGCCCATCGCCTGCCTCTGCCAGAGAAACCGCCCGTCATCGATGAGATCGTCATCGATCCGATTCCCAAGTTCGACACGCGGCGAATCGAACGCGTGATTGCGACCAGGGCGGGGCTTCCCTTCAATGAGCAGGTGCTTCAAGCGGACATGCGCCGGATCTCGGGGATGGGTCTCTGGGAAACGGTCGAATTCCGGATGGAAAAAGTCTCCGGGAAGAACGTTCTTCACATCCAGGCGGTCCCCAAGTCGTGGGGACCGACGTACGTGTCGGCGGGCATCGATTTCGAGGTCAACGCGAGCTCGACCTCGCAATTCGGTCTGAATCTTCTCCTCGACGCGACCGAGTTCGACAAGCTCGGGGCCGACTGGAAGACGGCCTTCCGCATCGGGAGTGAGGTCTCGATCTACTCTCAGTTCTTTCAACCGGTCGAGTATACGGGCCGGTATTTCTTCGCTCCGCGTGTCTCCTACTCCCGCACGACGCAGGACATCTTCTTGAACGAAAATGCGATCGCGAACTATGACCTCCGGCAAGGGACGGCCGGGATCGACTTCGGGATGGAGCTCGGCCACCTGCTCTCACTGGGGGAATTCTCGATCGGCATCGAACGCGGCTACGGAAAGCTCGAGCGCCGGGTCGGCATTCCGCAGTTTCCCGATGCGAGCTTCGACACGGGCAACTTCGTCGCCAACCTGACGATCGACCAGCTCGACAATCTCCGCTTCGCCCGGAAGGGCTACTACCTCGGTGTCAATGGCACGTTCTCGAGAAAGGATCTGGGCGCGGATGCGTCCTACAACCGCGCGTCGTTGACTGCGTACGGAGCTCATACGATTGGCCGCTGGACCGGCGACGTGCGCGTGAGCTACGGCGACAACTTCAACTCGGCGACCCCCTTCCAGGGTCTCTTCTTTCTCGGCGGGCTCTTCAACCTTTCGGGCCGGCCCCGCGATCAGCTCTACGGAGAAACCGCGGCGATCGGTGTCCTGCGCATGCGTTATCACCTGCTCAAGACTCCGGGCACGATCGTCTCCGGAATCGACGTGGGCGTCTCCGCAGAGATGGGAAACGCCTGGCTCCAGCGAAGCGACGCCTCTTTTTCGAGCATGCACCACAGCGGAAGCGTCTTCCTCGTGACGAGCACGCTGGCGGGCCCGTTCTACATCGCCTACGGAAATTCCGGCAACAAGAACCACGCCTTCTATCTGCTCCTGAATCGCCTCTTTTAGCCTCGCGCGGCGGAATCTAGGTTGACGACGCGCGTTCCGCGTCTTCCGAGTCAGTGGCACGAGTTCCGCATAGTGGTTCGACGTGGGGGCGAAGATCGATTCTTCCGACGAGCGACGCGATGGCAGTCGAATGTTTCGATTCCGGCCGCTCGCCGCCGCCGCGCTCGCCTTGTCCTTGAGCGCATGCGCGGCGCAACGCGATCCCCGAACGCCGGCCGAGATCCAGCGCGACGCGGAAATCTGGACGAGAGCCAAGCAGCTGCACGTTGTCTCGGGGACCGGTCAGGTCCTGGGATGCACGTCCCTCGGAGTCGTCAGCGAACAGTATTTCGAGGATCCGCCGTCGGATCCTCTCAAGCGCCCCATGGTCCGGAGCTGGCCGGAGCGCGTCCTCCGATACAAGACCGCGACCCTCGGCGGAGATACCGCCTACCTTTGCCCGACGGTTCGAAGGTGGTCGGGCGAGCTCAACGAGTCGCGCGTTCTGGGCGAGGCCTATCGCTGCGAGCCGCCGCCGGTGGCGAGCATTCCGGCTGGCCCGGAATCGCCTCGAGCCAGCCGATGAGCTGGCTTGCCTGGCTCGCTCTTGCCGCGATCGTGGCTGCGGTCGCCGCGGTGACGGGAATCAAGCCGGGGGGCACGCGTCCCGTGTCTCACACGCGGCTGCTCGCGGTCAGCCGGATCGCGCTTCTGGTGCTCGTGGCGCTGATCGCTTATCTCGCCCTTCGCGCCCGCCCCGGACCATAAGCACTCGCACCGGACGTCTACGATCCCGGCTTCGATCTCAGGCCGTGTTTCTCGCCTCGAAGGACTTTCTCGACGGCACGCTCGCTCTTGCCGGCCTCGGCGGCCGCCTCCAGCGCGGAGTGATCTCTCAAGACTTCGTCGTTCAAGTAGTCCTGGAGCCAGACCCGCTCGATGATCGGATAGGCGGCCACGATCGGCAGGGCGAGCACCGCGCCGGCGATCCCGTAGAGAGTCCCTCCGACGATCAGGGTCGCAAGGACCGCGAGCCCGGAAAGCCGCAGCCGCCGTCCGTAGACCTTGGGAATGATCAGGTAGTTCTCGAAGACGTGGTAGAGCGCGTAGAGGATCAGGACGGCGCCGGCGGCCAGCGGCGAGACGGTCAACGCCAGCAGAACCGCGGGAACGGTCGAGACGATGACGCCCAACACGGGAATCACGTCGCAGATCGCCGCGAGCAGCGATAGCGGAAGGGCCGCCGGTACCTTGAGGAGACTCAGCGCGACAAAGGCATAGACCCCATACAGAGCGGACGTCAGCACCTGGCTTTGAACGTAGGCGATGACGACTTCGGAGACCTCCGGAACGGTCTGGGCCATCTTCGCTCGATGCTTGCGCGGAACATAGGCGAGGAGCCACGCGTAGGTCTTCTTCCCGTCGACCAGTAGATAGATGACGAGCACGATTCCGAGAACGACTCCGGTGATCCCGACGACCGCGACCCGGCCCCACGCGAGCGGACGTTTCCAAGACGCCGCGACTTCGGGCGACGACGGCAGGTCGAGAATCTGAAGCACGACCCCCTTCAGAAACGGATAGTCCGGCGACAGCTGACGGGCGACTCCGGCTCTGTAGGAACGATAATTCTCGGCGAGCAGCGAGATCTGGGACGCCAGCGGCGGGATCACGAGCGCCACGAAAGCGCTCGCGAGTCCCACGATTGCGACCGCCACGATGGCGACGGCCACCGTCCGCGAGATTCCCCACTTCTCGATCCGCGCGACGATGGGTGAAAGGGTGACCGCCGCGAGGACCGCGAGTACGAAGAGCAGCAGCTCCGGAACGAGCTGCAGTGTCGCCCAGACGATCAGTGCCGTGAGAAGCACTTTGACGATCGTCGCGACCGGAATGTGAACTTCCGTGCGTCGCAGCGGTGCTTCCGCCGCCGGCTCCTCCGGCGGCATCTTGCTTTTCATTGACCTCCCACAAGGACGGACTCGAAGCGATCCGGGTCATGCCCGGAGCTCTTCGAGTCACTGAACCTTTGATTTCTTGGGTTCGGGCGCCGTATCGAAGACGGCGCCCGCGCGCCGGTCGGACGAGGGGTGCCCGTCAGACGACCGGCCTCCCTTGAATGAGCCGAATGATCACGACGACCACGGCAATGACGAGGAGGATGTGAATGAAACCGCCCAGCGTGTAACCGGAGACTAAGCCCAGGATCCAGAGGATGAGCAGAATGACGAAGATAGTCCAAAGCATGTTGAATCTCCTTATCTCCCGACGCTTTGAGATCCCGATCTCACGCGAGCGCCCCGAATGAGGCGAACTCCTTGACCTTGGCGAGATCTCTGGTTCCGATGATCTTCAACTCCACCTTTCCGCATCCCGGGCATCGACTCGGCCACTGTTCCTTCTCGAGAACACTGGGCGCTTCGGTCGAGTACGAAAGGCAGCAGTTGCGGCAAACCCGGTGAAGCAGCCGATTTTTCCTGTGCAGCATCGCCTTCTTCCTCCCGTTTCGCTTGAAGTGCAAAAGGAATGCCCACGCCTTTTCGATTGCTGCGCTAAGGGCTTAGCGCCGGAATCCTCGCCGGATCGTCGAGATGGGATCGGTCCCAGCAGGACACCGGTGATGGCGCCCGCGGGCTCGCCGGGATCTGGGCCGCCGACGATCGGGCCGAATGGAATGCCGATCCTGGCTCCATCAGGAGCGCCCGGTTCGGTTCCGCCGGCGATCGGGCCCAACGGCACTCCCGTCGCCTCACTGAAGCACGGACGGGTCGTTCTCGAGGGACGAATCGGAACAGAAACCGATCGCGATCCTCGATCGGTACGAAGCGCCGCTCCCCCGGCCGGAGCCGCCGCGACTGAAGGATAGAATCGTTTTCTCGAGCCGAACAGAATCGTGAATACCTGGCATCGCACCCTCCGAGCCGGACTCGCATCGCTGTGCCTGCTGGCAGCGTCGACCGCTTCGGCACAACCGCGCCAGTCCGCTCATCCGGACTCCCGCGAAGCCCTGACGATCGATCCCGCGACGATCCTGCAGCCCTGGAAGGGCGACCTGGAGCAGATGGTCGAGCGGCGGATCATCCGCGTGCTGGTCGTACCGAACAAGACCTTTTACTTCAACGACAAGGGGACTCAGCGCGGGGTCACCTACGACACGTTCCAGCTGATCGAGCAGGAGCTGACCAAGCACCTCCAGCGCGCAAAGAAGCTCAAGCGCAAGAACCTCAAGGTGAAGTTCTTCTACGTGTCGGTCGGGAGAGGCGAGATTTTCTCGGCGCTGACCGAGGGAAAGGGCGACATCGCTGCGGCCAATCTGAGCATCACCCCGCAGCGCCAGGCGATCGTCGACTTCTCCGCGCCGGTCATGCACGACGTCCAGGAGATCGTGCTCACGGGGCCCGGCTCGCCCACTGTCTCGTCACTCGACGACCTCGCCGGCAAGGAGGTGTTCGTCCGCAAGTCGTCGAGCTACTACGAGAGCCTGGCCGCACTGAACAGGCGTTTCGCCGAAGAGAAGAAGCCTCTCGTGACGGTCAAGGAGGCGCCGGAGGAGCTGGAGGACGAGGATCTGATCGAGATGCTGAATGCCGGGCTGGTCCCGATCCTCGTCGTCGACAAACACATCGCCGACTTCTGGAAGAAGGTGTTCCCGAAGATCACCGTCCACGACTCGATCGCCGTTGGAACGGAAGGAGAGATCGCGTGGGCCATCCGCAAGGACAGTCCGCAGCTCAAGAAGTTTCTGGACGAGGCGGCCGCCGCAGTGACCTCTGGCCACCTCGAGGATGAGCGCGCGGTCATTCTGACGCGCTACCTCAAGCACCTCACCCACGTGAAGAGCGCCGCGTCGGAGGCGCAGCGCAAGAAGTTCCTGACGCTCGTGGATCTGTTCCGCAAATACGGCGATCGTTACGACCTGAACTGGCTCCTGATGGCGGCGCAGGGATATCAGGAATCGAGGCTGGACCAGCACGCGCGCAGCCCCGTCGGAGCGATCGGCGTCATGCAAGTGATGCCCGCGACCGGCAAGGACCTGAAAGTGGGCGACATCAGCCAGACAGACCCGAACATCCACGCCGGCGTGAAGTACATGCGATTCATGATCGACCAGTACTTCGAAAACGAACCGATGACGAAGCTCGACAAGGCGCTGTTCGCCTTCGCGGCCTACAACGCGGGCCCGGGACGGATCGCTCGGCTTCGCAAGGAAGCGGCCAAGCGCGGCCTCGACCCCAACGTCTGGTTCCACAATGTCGAGTACGTGGCCGAAGAGAAGATCGGACACGAGACGGTGACCTACGTCAGCAACATCTTCAAGTACTACGTGGCCTACCAGCTCATCGAGGACGAGCTGGAGGAGCGCGAACGGGCCAAAGAGAATTTGAAAGGCGCCGCCCGCTAGGCGAAGGCCCCGCAAGAGTGGCGATCGTCAGCCCCATGGTCAAGTTGGGGAAGAGGTAGTGATCGAGGATCGTGAAGGCGAACTGGAGGCGGTGGAGAAAGAGCGGATGACTCAAGTCTCCCCCTCGGGAACCTCACAGTGAGAGCTCTAGCTTCCGCAACAGTGCCGCGAAGCGCGGATCGGCGCGGATCGGATCGAAGCCGGGAACCCCCGTGAAGTAGAGATAAGCCACGCGCTCGTCATCGGCTCGCGCGACAACCTCGAACGCTGCGTCGATCTCCCCGAGTGCGCCGAGCAGCCAGGCCTCGGAGACGACGGCAGGCGAACCCTTCGGCCGTGCACGCAACTCTTCGAGGATCTTCCGAGCCTCATCTTTCCGGCCTGCGAGAGCGAGCGCCCACCCCAGTGATCCGAGGAAGTGGGCCCCGCGGTGCGAGACCGCGACCACGTGCTCGAGCGTAGCAATGCCTTCCTCGAGGCGACCCAACGCCACCTTGGCTTGTCCCGCATTGTCCAGCGCCGCGGCGTCCTCGCCATCGAACGAGAGCGCGTCGTCGAGGAAACGCAGGGCTTCTTGCGGCCGGCCGCAGTTCAGCAAGCCCCCTCCGGTGAGCTGGTAGGGAAAGGAGGAGATGGGATCGGCCTGCCGAGCGCGCGCGAGGAACGGCACCGCTTCGTCGAGCCTCTGGCGCGTGCAGAGAACGACACCGAAGGAGGCCAGCGAGAGAACGTGGGTAGGCTGGAGCTCGATCGCCCGCCGCCAGGCAGCCTCCATCGGTCCCCACCGTCTTTCGATCCAGGCCACGAAGCCCTCGACGTGGAGGCTGTCGGCCGACTCCCCCTGGAGCCGTGTCGCGATGGCCAGCGCCTCTCTCGCGGTGGCACAGGCGTCGCGCGCCGGGATCAGGCCGAAGACGGATGCGAGCACGGTGGCCTCCGCCAGACCGGTCCACGAAGGCGCATGCGAGGGATCGAGCCGGACGGCCTCTTGGAATGCGCGGAGCGCCCCGTCCAGGTGCTCCTTGCCCCGAAGGTGGCGACCCTTCAGAAAGCTGCGGTAGGCCTCGAGGTTCGCGGGCTGCGGCCTTGCGTGGACGTCGTGTTCGCCCGGAGAGAGGCGGGCCTTGACGGCGTCGACCACTCCCCGGGCGATCTCGTCCTGAACCGCGAAGATGTCGGTGGCGTCGCGATCGAATCGCTCCGACCAGAGCTGAAAACCGGTCGCAACGTCGGTGAGCTGAGCAGTGACCCGAAGCTGGCTGCCCGACGTGCGGACGCTGCCTTCGAGAATGTGGCCGACCGACAGAGCGCGCGCGATCGATGCCAGGTCGCCCCCGTCGCGCCGCGCGCGGAACGCCGACGTCCGCGAAGCGACGCGAATCCCGTCGACGCTCACGAGCGCATTCATGATCTCCTCGGCCATCCCCTCACAGAGGTACTCCTGGTCCTTCGCTGAGCTCAGGTCCGAGAAGGGCAGCACGGCGATCGCCACTTCCTCGCGCGCAGCCGCGAATTGGGGCCCGGCGGGCGCGGCGACAGCGAGCCCCGCCTTGTGCCAGCCGTCGATCATGCGTTGTACGTACACCGGCTCCCACCACTTCTCGATGTCGCCTCTGACGGTCGAGGCAAACTCCGGCCGCAGCTTGAGCAG
>DATDNV010000511.1:0-3587 GCA_036518075.1 Thermoanaerobaculia bacterium | reverse complement strand
CCGAAAAGGTCGAAAGGGGTCTTGCCGCGATCCGCCGTTGTCTCCAGGCGAGATCCAGCCGCCCGGTCTCGAGCGGCTAGCCGCCGCCGGTCTTATATCCGATTCGGTATAGAGCGCGCCTCAGTGCCGCTTGAAGTACTGCACGGCCTTCTCGTGTTTTTTCGCGGCTGCCAGGGACCGGAACGTGCCGAGGTTCTTGCGCCTGCCGGACTTAGCGTCTTTCTTGCGCGAGTACAAGCGATACTGGCCGGGCTTGAGCTTTCGGATCATCGAAAAGACTCCGCCTCCAGACGGTGCAAAAGCCGGACCTCTCCGCGTCGCGACCCCGGAACTCGACGATCCGCCCCGGCATCAAGCTCGGGGACGCCAGCGATAGATCTCGAGCCGAATCCGGTTGCGCGGGCCGAATCGGACGCACTCGCGTTTCAGGAGCAGCCGCTGGACGACCTCCATGCCTCCGCCGCCGCCCGAACGGGCGGAGACTTCCCCCCTCGCGTTGACCACTCGATGCCACGGCACCGGAAGGCAATCCGGCAGCGCCGAAAGCGCATAGCCGACGAGCCTGGCCTGCCCCGGCATCCCTGCCAGCCGCGCGATCTGCCCATAGGTGGCCACTCGCCCTCGCGGAATTCGGGAGATGACCGAATAGATCCGGCCGTGGGTGTCTGTCCGCCGAGCGCGGGAATCGGGCTTCTTTCTCATCGGTCGCCGACGCGGCTGACCTCATCCTCCAGGGCCATGAACAAAACTCCGTTGTCGCCGTCGATCTCGTATCCCCTCATTTCACCCGAGTCGTACCCCTGCCGAACGCGGCCCGTTCCTCTCGGCGACGACACGCGATCTCCCCTCCGGTACCGGAAGACGGAGGCCGCATCACGATCGTCGAGGGTCTTGAGCTGGTCGCGCCATTCGGATCCAGCCCGCCAGTGAATGTGAAACGGGCCGACCCCGTGGACCTGAACGATCGCCGCCTCGGGCGTAAAACCCCACATCGTCTTCCCCTTGGGGATGAAGACGTAACTTCCGGTCTTGAGCTCTTGCGCCGCGGCGCGGTCGAACTTCTCACCGACCGCGAAATACAGCGTTCCCTGCACGACGGTGATGTTTTCGTCGACGGGGTGCCGATGTGGAGGAATGACGCTTCCGGGAAGCTCGCGAATACGCATCACGAACGGCTCTCCCGGTTTCTCCGGGTCGCCATAAAGGATTTCGACATCTTCCGACATGGGACGCATCGGGACGATTCGGTGGACGCGCAAGTCTTCGGTTCCAGGCGGCGGCGCCGCGCCCGACTGGACCGAGAGACAAAGGCCGATGGTGGCGAGGCCGAGGATCACTCTCTTCCCCATGTTTCTCCTTCCGCGCCTCCGCCGATCGGGCGCATCCCCAGGCTAACCGGATCCAATTCGCAGATGCCGCGTCGCGAGAAAGATCTCGCGCAGAAACGTGAGCAAGCCCGCAAAGAACGTCACCATTGCGGCAACAAACAGAAGGGCGACGATGTGAGAGGCGTCAAAATGAAGAAAGGCACCCAGGAACAGGACCACGATGACGGTACAGACGAGGAGAGCCGTGATCGTGCAGAGCGCGATCGATCGACTCGTCAGCTTGGCCCGCCGCGAGAGAACCAGAAGCCGGGATTGGATCGACCCCTCCGGCGAGGGATCCCGCGTCAGGCGGGCCTCCAGAGCTCGGGCGCTGTCGATCACGCGGCCCAGCCGATTCGTCAGAACCGCGAGCATCGCGCCAATCGCCGAAAGCAGGAATACGGGCGCGACCGCGAGCTGAATGACGCGAGCGACTGCCGTGAGGCGGGATTCCTCAAGCATCGGCCGGGATCTCCAGTTTGGTCATCGTTCTTGGGTCCCGCATGTTAGCTCGCATGCCAGGCACTAGCGGCCTGGAAGCGGCTTCGCGGGAACCCGGCGGCCCTTGCGGTGTCCCAGGATGCCAGGAGGCTCGAATGTGGCGCAGAGCATTGTCCCTGGCGGCTGGTTTCTGCCTCTTTCTCGCGGCCCGGTCCGGTCAAGCGATGCGGAATGGAGCCTTCGACCTCTCCGTGATCGTCGATGGCACGCCTCTGGAGGAGTACCCGCATGACGGACGGACCTACGTCGAGGCCCTGAAAAGCCGATCCTTCACGCTTCGTGTCTCCAATCCCGGTTCCGAGCGAGTCGCGGTCGCGATCTCGGTCGACGGGCGCAACGTGATCGACGCCAAGCGGACCTCCGCCCTGGGAGCGACGAAATGGGTCCTCTTCCCGGGCCAGACGATCGAGATTCCCGGTTGGCAGATCTCCGGAGAAACGGCGCGCCGGTTCTTCTTCACGGATACCGCCCGATCCTACGCGAGCTGGCTCGGCGACACCTCGAACGTCGGCACGATCGAGGCGGTCTTTTTCCGCGAGAGACGTCCGCCTCCGCGGCCGATGACACGCGGCGCCGAACCCGGTGCGCCTCGACGCGAATCCGCCGACGGCGCTCCGGAGACGCTTTACGACCGCGAATCCGCGGGTCCCGCTCAGAGTCAGGTCCCCGCTCCTCCCTCAGCGGACGCGAAGGCGAAAGACGGGTATCTCTCGAAGAACGAACCCACCGACGGCCTCGCGGCGACCGGCATCGGGGAGCGCACGAGCTTTCCCATCGAGTGGATCGACTTCCAGGAGGATCCCCGGCCGGTCGCGCGCATGGCGCTTCGCTACGAATACCGTCGGGAGCTCCTCCGGCTCGGTGTCTTCCCGCGGCCGGGCGACGAGCTCGCTCTTCGGGAACGGGCCCGCGGCTTCCAACCCGAATATGCTCCCGATCCCGACCGCCATCGCTCACAATAGTGTCGCCGTGTCGCTCGACGAACCGAGGCGCTCCCCCGAGTGCCTCGCCGATTCCTCCGACGAGCAGCTGATCGCGCTCGCGCGCGAAGGCGAGGAAGGCGCGTTCTCCGAGTTCGTGCGGCGCCACACCGAAACGGTTCACCGCTGGATGGCTCGGTCGGTCGGTGAAGAAGACGCCGACGATCTGACTCAGGAAGTCTTCTTCAAGGCCTACCGCGGCCTCGGACGTTTTCGGGGAGACGCGCCGCCGCGCGCGTGGCTCGCCGCGATCGCGGACAACGCGGTCAAGAACCGATATCGGTCGCGCAGCCGCTTCCGGCGCATCTTCGGCGGCAGCCGCGACGAGGAAGGAGCTGCGGAGCCGGCCGCTTACGGCAACGGACCGGAGGAGAATGCGAGCGCGGGCGAGTCCCGCCGGTTCGTCGCCGAGGCGCTGGCGCGCCTGCCGGCGGAGTTTCGAATGCCGGTCGTCCTCCGGGACCTGGAAGAGTGGAATTATGAAGAGATCGCGGTCTCCCTCGGAGTTCCGATCGGGACCGTGAAATCGCGAATCGCGCGCGGACGCGGACAGCTCAAGATCCTGCTCGCGCCGCGCATGCGTTCGGGGAAGAACCAATGAGCCAGATCGCAAATCATCCCGCCCGCGACGCCGAGTTTCTCTCGCGTCTCCACGACGGAGAGCTCGACGCGGCCGAGCGGGCCCAGTTCGAGTCCCATCGCGCCCATTGCGCCGAGTGCCGCAACGCAGCCTTCGACT
>DATDNV010000510.1:0-2662 GCA_036518075.1 Thermoanaerobaculia bacterium | reverse complement strand
AGTTCGACCACGCTTCGCGAAGTCTAGGTGATCATGTCGCCCAGGCATTCCCCGCAAAGGCGCTGCCATATACTCCGCGTCCGAGCTTCGACTCCAAGGCAAGCTTCGATCCGACGGCGCAGAAAGCAGAGAGCCGATCTCTCTGCCGGGGCGGAGGATGAGCCAGACGAAGCCTCTCGGGAAGGACCACGCGGAGCCCGCGGAAGGATTCACCCGCGGGATGAGTCTCTTCGACTCGGTCATGGTCGTCGTCGGCGCCATGATCGGATCGGGCATCTTCATCGTCTCGGCCGAGATGGCCCGGGATATCGGGAGCGCCGGCTGGCTCCTCGCCGCCTGGGTGCTCACCGGGGTTCTGACGCTCGCCGGAGCGCTTTCCTATGCCGAGCTCGCCTCGATGATGCCGCGAGCCGGCGGCATGTACGTCTACCTGAGAAACGCGTTCTCGCCGATCGCGGGATTTCTGTACGGCTGGACGTTCTTCACCGTCATCCAGACCGGCTCGATCGCCGCGGTGGCGATTGCGTTCACCCGTTTCTCGGGCGTTCTCTTTCCGTGGATCTCCGAGGACAGCTATCTCGTCGCCCCGGTGCATCTCTCCACCCACTACGCCGTCTCCCTCTCTCGCGCGCAGCTTCTGGCGATTGCCCTGATCGTCATCCTCACCTGGACCAACAGCCGCGGACTGAAGTACGGCAAGATCGTTCAAAACGTCTTCACCGTCTCCAAGACCGCCGCGCTCCTTGCGCTGATCATTCTCGGCCTCACCGTCGGCTGGAACGCGTCCGCCGTTCACGACAACTTCGCGCACGCCTGGACAGCGCGCGGCGTGGACCCGATCGCCTCTGGTCTCGCCGCGACGACCGCGTTCGGTCTCCTCGCGGCCATCTGCGTGTCGCAGACCGGATCTCTCTTTGCCGCCGACTCGTGGCATGACGTGACTTTCATCGCCGGGGAGGTCAAGAATCCGCGTCGCACTCTGCCGATGGCCCTGGGGATCGGCGCGGCGATCGTGATCGGCTTGTATCTCCTCGCGAACGTCGCCTACCTCGTGACGCTGTCGCTCTCGGAGATTCAACACGCGCCCGCGGACCGCGTCGGCACCGCCGCGATGCAGAAGATGTTTCCGGGAATCGGTGCGGCATTGATGGCGGCGGCGATCATGGTTTCGACCATCGGGACGGTCAATGCGCTGGCGCTGACCGGCGCCCGGGCGTGCTACGCAATGGCGAAGGACCGGCTCTTCTTTCGAGGAGCGGGAGAGCTCAACGCGGCCCGTGTGCCGGCGCGCGCTCTCTGGATTCAGGGAGTCTGGTCGGTCATCCTCGCGCTTCCGCGAACATTCGACCCGGCCACCGGGCAATACGGAAACCTGTACAACAACCTTCTCGACTACATCATCTCGGCCACTCTCATCTTCTACGTTCTGACCATCATCGGGATCTTCCGGCTCCGGGTCACTCGGCCCGACGCGGAGCGGCCCTATCGAGCATTCGGCTATCCCTGGGTGCCGATTGTCTACATCGTCGGAGCCAGCGTCGTCATGGTGATGCTCTTCATCTACCGTCCGACGACGACCTGGCCGGGACTCGTGATCGTCGCTCTGGGCATCCCGGTTTATGCGTGGTTGGCCCGGCGCGCGAGAACACCGGCGTGAAGTTCTCGAGCATGGTTACCGCCGTCGACGCGCACGCGTGCGGCGAGCCGGGACGCGTCATCATCGGGGGAGTCCTCGACGTTCCCGGAAAGACGATGTTCGAGAAGAAGAACTATCTGGAGAACCACGCCGACGATCTGCGCAAGCGAATGCTGCGCGAGCCGCGAGGGTATCCGGCAGCCAACTGCAATCTGATCCTTCCTCCGACCCGTCCGGACGCCGACGCCGGCTTCGTCATCATGGAGCAGACCGAGTACCCACCGATGTCCGGGACCAACACGATCTGCGTCGTGACGGTGCTGATCGAGACGGGAATGGTTCCGGCGAGCGAAGGAACCACGCGGCTGCGGCTCGATACGCCCGCCGGCCTCGTGACGGTCGAGGCCCGGGTGGAGCGGGGAAAGGTGACGCGCGTGACGTTCCAGAACGTGCCGGCATTTGCCTTCCACCTCGATCGCGCGATCGAGGTGCCGAGCCTGGGAACGGCGACGGTGGACGTCGCTTACGGCGGCATGATCTACGTCATCGCCGACGCCGAGCCGTTCGGGCTTCGCCTCACTCCCGACGAGGGGCGCGACATCGTCCGGATCGGCGAGATGATCAAAGCGGCCGCGCGGGAGCAGCTCCCCGTGTCCCACCCGGAAAACCCCGAGATTGCGGGAGTCTCGATTGCGCAACTCTCCGCTCCCGCGACGAGCGCAGGAGCGGACCGAAAGAACACGGTCATCGTTTCGACCGGCAAGCTCGACTGGAACCGTCCGTCCTCCTGGACGGGCACTCTCGACCGATCACCGTGCGGAACGGGGACCTGCGCCAAGATGGCCGCTCTTCACGCCAAAGGCCGGCTTCCGCTGCACAAGGACTTCGTGCACGAAGGGATCCTGGGAACGACCTTCACCGGCCGCTTGATCGAGGAAGCGAAAGGGGGTCGATACCCGGCGGTGGTTCCGACGATCAGCGGACGCGCCTGGATCACGGGAATCGCTCAGTACGTCGTCGACGAGG
>DATDNV010000509.1:0-2052 GCA_036518075.1 Thermoanaerobaculia bacterium | reverse complement strand
CGGCCTGGTTCGCGGCACGAGCCGTTATCGCGTCGTGGGGGTCGTCGATTCTCCCACCTCCGGGCGCGACGCCGGCGAGGTGCTCGATGGAGTCGCGCGCGGAATCCCGATCTACCGCACCCTCGAGGAAGCGCTGGAGCGGCTCCCGGAGCGTCCCGACTTCGCGGTCGTCGGAATCGCGACGTCGGGCGGACGATTCACGGCGGAGCTCAAGCGGTCGGTCCGGCTCGCCGTCGAGCGCGGGCTCTCGGTCGTCAACGGGCTGCACGAGTTCCTTCGCGGCGACGCCGATCTGTCGGCGGAGGCGCGCCGGACTGGCGCAAAATTGATCGACGTCCGATGGGTCCCGCCTCGATCCGAGCTCCATTTCTGGTCTGGCGAAATCCTCTCTCTGGCGATTCCCCGGATCGCCGTTCTCGGCACCGATTGCGCGATCGGCAAACGAACGACGACGCGTCTCGCCGTCGAGGCGTGCCGGGCGGCGGGGATCCGCGCGGAATGGATCTCGACGGGGCAAACCGGATGGATGCAAGGGGCGCCGTTTGGAATCGTGCTCGACTCCATTCCCAACGACTTCGTTTCCGGAGAGCTCGAGCACGCGATCCTTTCCTGTGCGCGAGCGTTGAATCCGGGGGTAATTCTCCTCGAGGGGCAGTCCTCCCTTCGCAACCCGTCCGGTCCGTGCGGCGCCGAGTTCATTCTCTCGGGCGGAGCTCGGACCGTGATCCTTCAGCACGCCCCCGGAAGGGAGTACTTCGACGGATGCGAGAAGGAAAAACTGCCGATTCCGCCGGTCGCGGAGGAGATCGAGCTGATTCGGATGCTCGGCGCGGAGGTCGTCGCGCTGGCTTTGAACGGCGAAGGGCTGAACCGGGAAGAGCTCGAGCGCGCGCGTTCTCGACTCGAGCGAGAGCTTTCCGTTCCCGCGGTGCTGCCTCTGGAAGAGGGTGTCGACCGGCTGGTTCCGGTGATTCGCGAAGTCGCGAAAGGCGGGGTCTCACGGTGAAGATCGTTTCGGTCTCCAGCCGCACCGAGGATTTTGGCTTGCTGCGCCCCTACGCGATCGCGTTTGCGCAAACCGAATCGGTCGAGAACGTGGTCCTGGAGGTTCGAACCGCGGACGGCAAGGTCGGTCTCGGAGCGGGCGCTCCGGAAGCGCGCGTGACGGGGGAGACCCACGAAGCGTGCGCCGCGGCACTTGACACGCGCGCGTTGTCCTGGGTCGTCGGCCGCGACGTCCGCGAGACGGCGAAGCTGTGCCGCGAAGCCGGCGAGCGCATGCCGGATACGCCGGCCGCGCTCGCAGCGGTGGACATGGCGCTGCACGACCTCTTCGCTCAACATCTGGGAACGCCTCTGGTGGACGTCCTGGGCCGCGCGCACGAAGCGCTTCCGACCTCGATCACCATCGGCATCAAGGGCGTGGACGAGACGCTGGCGGAGGCGGCGGAGTACCTCGACCGCGGGTTCACGATTTTGAAAGTCAAAACCGGGCTCGACCTCGAGGAAGACCTGGAGCGGCTACGCCGCCTTCGGGAAAAGGTCGGGCCGCGGATCCTGATTCGCGCGGATGCGAATCAGGGCTATACGCCGGAAGAGACCGCCCGCTTCTTCGAGCGGTCCGCGCCGCTCGATCTCGAGTTCGTGGAGCAGCCGGTGAAAGCCGATGCGGTGGCGGCGATACGCGCCCTTCCCGATCCCTGGAGACGGCGGATCGCGGCGGATGAGAGCATGCACGACGAGCAGGACGCGCTCGCCCTCTCGGCTCCCGCTCCCGCCTGCGGCATCTTCAACGTCAAGCTCATGAAGTGCGGCGGCATCCGCCCGGCTCTTCGGATCGCGTCCATCGCCGAGACGGCCGGCATCGAACTGATGTGGGGCTGCATGGACGAGAGCCGCATCTCCATCGCGGCGGCGCTGCACGCCGCTTTCGCGTCGCCGGCGACCCGCTACCTGGATCTCGACGGGAGCCTGGATCTCGCCCGCGACGTCGCCGACGGCGGGTTCGAAATCGAGGGCGGCGTCATGCGAACCAACGGCGCGCCCGGCCTC
>DATDNV010000508.1:0-10479 GCA_036518075.1 Thermoanaerobaculia bacterium | reverse complement strand
GAAGCCCATCTCGCGGAAAGCCTCGGAAATCTCCCGCGCGACGGCCGAGAGTTCTCCGAAGAAGATCGGATGCATCGAAGCCGAGAGCTCGACCGTTTCACGCGAGACCGTTGCCTGGACGGCGCTGTCGAGGTGTCCGCGCGGTGAGGCGGCGCGCGACTCGACAGGGGACGCGGAATAGCCGAGCAAGCCGGGTGGAATGAGACCATGCGCGGGGATCGCGAGTCGCCCCAGCGTTCGCCGGACCAGGCCCGAAGCGTCGACCGCTCGGATGAGACCGCGGCGCACCTGCGGGTCGGCGAGCGCCGGAGTCTTCGTGTTGAATGCGGCAAAGTAGCTCTGCAGCTTTGGTCCTTCCCGGTGGCCCGAAGCGAAGCTTGGGTCGTGGCGAAGAGCCTCCGCGTCGGAAGGAAGCAGATCCAGGGCGATCGAGAGCCGCCCGGCGCGGAAGTCTTCCCGAACCTCCTCCGGCGACATGCCGAACCGGAAGACGAGGCCCTCGCTGCGCGGATATCCCTCGCGCCAGTAGTGGGGATTGCGTTCGAGCTCGAGCCGCCGCCCGGGCTCGAAGCCGACGACGCGGAACGGACCTGTTCCCACGGCGCCGTTCTTCCAGCTCGATCCGATCGTCGTCGTTCCCTCCGGGACGATGGCCGTTGCCGTGTAGGAGATGAGCGCCGGAAAAAACGCCACCGCTTGATCCAGATCCACGAAGAACTCCGTCGGCGAAACGATGTGGAAGCCTTCCAGATCCGTGGCCTTGCCTTCGAGGAGACGTTTGGCGCCGCGAATCGGCGCCAGCTGCCATCGGGCGTCGCTGCGCTCGGTCAAGAGCAGCCGCTCGAAGGAATAGCGCACGTCGCGCGCGGTGAGCCGCCGTCCGTCGTGAAAGCGCACTCCCGGACGCAGACGGAAGCGAAACCGCTTTCCCTCGTTTTCCGCCTGGAAGCTCGCCGCGAGCCACGGCACGATGCGAGTTCCTTCGACCGCGAAGGTTAGCGTCTGGAAGATCTGCGGAAAGACCTCGGACTGTTCGACCGTCGCCGCGAGCGCGGGATCGAGGCCTCGCACGACGCCCGCGACCGGAACGTGAAGCATCCCGCCGGCCGCCGCCCGATCTGCGACCGGCGCGTGCGGCGCCTCGGTCCGTCCGACGTCGGTGTAGTTGACGTACGGGGCGGTCGCATGGAGCTGGAGGTTGTGCACCCTCGGTCCCGCGATCCGATAGTCCACGTCATGAAAGAGTGGCTCGATGATCGCCGTGTCGAGGACGGCCTGCTCGAACCGGCGATAAAGGAGCTCGCGCGCGCCGGGCCGAGCCTCGCTGCGCGCCTCTTCGAGGATCCGGTCCGTGTCCGGCGAGCAAAAGTAAGCGCGCATGACGCCGTTGCCCGAGTGAAAGAGCGTGAATGTGAAATTGTCCGGGTCGTCGTAATCGGCGATCCAGCGGCCGAGCATCAGATCCACGCCCTGTTTGGCCGTCCAGTAGTCGAGGTACTCGGGCATCGAATTGGTGATGACCTCGACTTCGACACCGAGCTCCGCCCAGACGCGGAAGAGCGCCTGCGTCAGAGCGCCGTACTGGTTTTGCAGGATCGGATGGATCGACGCCTTCAGGCGGATCGGAAGAGGCAGGCCCGAGGAGCGCACCATCTCGGCCGCCTTCTCGCGCGAAAGATGAGAGTGGCGCCGTCCGGCGTCGTGCGCGAAGACGCCCGGAGGAATGAGACCGGTCGCGGGCAGCGCGAACCGGCCGAGCGCGCCCCAGACGAGATCCTGCGCGCGAGCGGCGCCCACCAGCGCTTGCCGCAGAATCGCGTTGGCGCCGGCGGGACTCGCGGAGTGGAAGACGGCAAAGTAGGTGTTCTTTTTCGGGGTCTCGACCACACCGGCCTTCAGTTTGGGATCGCGCAGAATCGCTTCGAGATCCTGTGGCAACAGGTCGCGCGCGACGTCGAGCTCTCCTGACCGTAGCCCCTGTGCGATCGCCGCAGCGGAAAGGCCCGCCCGAAACTCGACGCGCTCGAGGCGAGCGGCCGGCTCCTTGCGATAGCGAGGGTTTCGCTCGAGGACGGCGCGGTCGGGCGTCTGGAGCACTCTCACGAAGGGTCCGGTGCCAACCAGCGCTTCCGGTTGGCCGTCCTTCGCCGGGCGATGGAGAGCGATGGAGGCCCGGCCGTCCGTCAGCAGCGATGGAAAGATCGGCAGAGGGTCTTTCAAACGGATCTCGATCTCGAGATCGGATGCGGCCACGATGCCCGAGACGCCCTTCGCTCTGCCTTCCAGGTAATCCGCGACCCCCTGGATGCCGGTGAAGGCCGCGGGTGTGGCCTCCCGAGAGACACGGATCGATCGTTCCAGCGACTCCTTGACGGCAAGCCCGGTCAGAGGCGTCCCGTCGGAGAAGACGGTTCCCGGACGCAGCTGCAGCCGCACGGTGCGCGCCTCGTCCGCGAGAGCCCAGCGCTCGCACAGAAGCGGCGCAAGATTGCCCTGAGCGTCCATCGTGACGAGAGTCTCGAAAACGTTCGACAGGACTTCGTGCTCTTCCGTCGTGTTGTACGCGGCCGGCTCGACGGCCGCGATGGGGTTGGCCAGAGCAAACGTCAACGAACCGCCCTGAGCGACTTCCTCCTCCGCCGTTTTTTCTTTCGGGGCGAGGGCTTCGAGCTCCGTCTGATAGGCCGCGGCCTTCGTGTACTCGCCGCGAAGGTTCGCGACGGTCGCCGCGAGCCCGAGCAGCTTTGCCAGGTGCTCGGAGTCACCGGAAGAGCGCGCCGACTCGATCCCACGCTCCACCCATCGGCTCGTCTCGTCGATGCGGCGCGCCTGCCATGCCGTCTCCGCCGCGAAGAACATCGCGCCCGAAGCGTTCGCCGGTTTTCTGTTTTCCTCGTACGCTTTGATCGCCGACTCCGCTTCGCGCAGCGCGCCGTCGGTGTTTCCGACCATCCGATGGGCCTGCGCGAGCGACAGTCTGGCTTCCGCCTCGAGGGAAGGATCGCCGCCCCATTCTTCGTCTTCGAGGTACTCGAGGGCGACCTTGGCCGCCCGCATGGCATCCTCGGGGCTAAAGGCGTCGAGCGATTTCTGAGCGAGCTTCATGCCGTAGTCGACTGTCTTGTCGGGAACGTCCGCCTGCGAAAAATGGTGGACGAGCTCGGAATAGACCCGGTCGAGCCTTCCCGCGAACCGATGCTCGATCAGCTCCGCGTACTTGCGGTGGAGCGATCGGCGTTTGCGCCGGGAAAGAGCGGCGTAGAGGACATCGCGCACGATGCCGCTCGGAAAGCTCAGCCGATCGCCTCGCGATTCGCGGTCTTCCTCCAGGATCCCTTCGCGCACCAGACGATCGATCGCATCGTCCAGATCGCCGCCGTCCTCGGTCAAGGTTTCCAGGTCGCGCGCGTCGAACGTCCTGCCGAGGACCGACGCGACCGAAAGGAGATCGCGCAATTCTTCGGGAAGCCGTTCGATTCGCTTTTCCACCGCCTGTTGGATCGTGGCGGGCAGCGCGTCCGCCGAGATATCCGCTTCCTGCGAAAACTTCCAGGTTCCGGTGTCGTCCTTGGCGATGAGCCCCGATTCGACGAGCGATCGGATGAGCTCTTTGGTGAAGAACGGGTTGCCCTCCGTGGCTCCGTGCAGCCGGCGCGCGAGCGTCTCGGCCACCTTCGACGCGCCGATGAGGGATGCGACGAGGTTTTGATATTCCGACGGCGCGAACGGTCCCAGCGTCATCGCGACGAAACGCGGATCGTCCGCGAAGGAATCGAGCATCCGCGTCAGCGGGTGCCGCTTATCGGTTTCGGTCTGGCGGTAGCTGCCGACGATGAGCGTCGGCGTCGGGGCAAGCCGCCGCACGACGTACTGGAGCGCTTCGAGCGACGTATCCGCGCCGTGAAGGTTTTCGAGGATCAGGAGGATGGGCTTTCCTTGCGCGATGCGCGTGATGGCGCGGGCCAGTAGCTCGAAAATCTGGATGCGGTCCTCCGCCTTCTTTTCCTCGGGAGCGGCGGCCGCGCGCGATTCGCCGCTGACCGCCGAGCGCAGCTCGCTGACTTCGGAAAGCTGGGGAAAGAGAGCGATCAGAGGGCCGGCAAGATCGGAAAAGTCCGCGCGATCTCCGGAAGAGCCGGTTGCGTCGCGTGTGCGGAAATAATCCTGGATGAGCTCGCAGAAACCTTGATAAGAGAAAGCGCCGGCCTGCTCGATGAAACGCCCGTAGAGCGCACGGATCTTGCGTGCGGCGGCGAGCGTCTTCAACTCCTCGAGCAAGCGCGTCTTGCCGATTCCCGGCTCGCCGGCGACGACGGCGAACTGGCACTCGCCGGAGACCGCGGCGTTCAACCGACGTTGGAGCTCGGCAAACTCCTTTTCCCGGTTGATGAAGGCGGACAGGGCCGGGCGCTGGATCGCGCGGCTCGGGCTGACGACGACGGACATGCGGAACTCATCGGTCGCGAGGCTCGTGCGATGGCGGCGCAGCGCGTCGGCGACCTGGCCGGCTTTCTGAGGCCGCTTGGCCGGGTCCTTCTCGAGGCAGCGCAGGACGATGTCCTGCAGCTCCTCTCGGATGTCGGCGCCGAGCGCGCGCGGCGGCTGAGGAATCTCGTGAACGATCCGGTAGAGGATGGACTGGACTTCTCCGGTGAAAGGAGGATCTCCGACGAGGCACTCATAAAGGACGACGCCGAGCGAATAGATATCCGACCGGGCGTCGAACGCACGCGATCCGACCTGCTCCGGCGAGAGATACGCGACCGTTCCGATGAGCGTTCCCGTCTTGGTCAGACGCGATTCGGAAACGGCATGCGCGAGGCCGAAGTCCATCACGCGCACGCGCACGGACGTGCCTTCCTCTCGCGTCACCATGATGTTGGCGGGTTTGATGTCGCGGTGGACGACGCCCCGCGCGTGGCTGTAATCGAGCGCGTCGGCGACCTGGATGCCCACGTCCACCACCTCGCCCAACCTCAGGGACTGTTCTCGGATCAGGCGAAGCAGCGTCGTGCCGCCCACGAGTGGCATGACGAAGAACATCGAGCCTTCGTGGCGTCCCAGGTCGTAGATCGGCACGACTCCGGGATGGTCCATCTGCGCGACGATCTGCGCTTCCCGCTGGAAACGCCCTTCGATCTCGGGAGCGAGGTCGGACGAGGAGATGAGCTTGACCGCGACTTCGCGGTTCAGCAGCGGGTCTTTGGCCCGATACACCACTCCCATGCCGCCCCGGCCGAGCTCGCCTGAGATCTCGTACCGGTTCGAGAGCCTTGTATTGATCAACGCAATTCTTCCCGGATCCCGCCGCAAATATATACGACGGGCACAAGCGAGTTACGATTTCGGGCGTGGCGAACAGTTTTTGGGCGCGGTTGCGCCGCTACTACCTGGCGGGCATCCTGGTTCTCGCGCCGACCGCCCTGACGCTGTGGGTCGTCTGGAGCCTGTTCAACTTTTTCGACAGCATTCTGGGAAACGAGCTGCGCGAGCGGGGAATCTCCGTTTTCGGCCTCGGATTCGTGCTCCTCAATGTCCTGTTGCTCTTCCTCGGTTGGCTCGCTGCGAGTTTTTTCGGGCGTCGTGCGTTCAACCTCTGGGATCGGCTCATGCACCGCGTGCCGCTCATCAACAAGATCTATGCGACGCTGCGGCAGATTGCGGAGCTTCTGCTGGGGCCGGGACGGTCCGGGTCCTTCGGGCGAGTCGCCATCGTCGAATTTCCTTCTCCCGGCTCGTGGGGTCTGGGCTTCGTGACGTCCAGGAGTCCGGGGGAGGCCGGGCAGGCCACGGGCCGCAAGCTCTGCAGCGTCTTCATTCCCAGCGCCGTCAACCCGACGACCGGTTTTCTGCTTCTCGTTCCGGAAGAACGGGTCCGCTATCTCGACATGACGGCGGAGCAGGCGATGAAAATGATCGTTTCGGCGGGAGCTCTCGTGCCGCTGGCACGAGAGTCCGAAGTCCGAAGTCCAACGTCCGATGTCGGGGCAAAATCCACTTAGCACTTCGGACTTAAGACTCAGGACTCCTGATTTCTTCCGCCCCGAAGTAACTTCTCAGCGCCTCCGGGATCTCGACCGAGCCATCCTTGCGCTGATAGTTCTCCAGGATCGCGACGATCGTCCGGCCGATGGGGAGTCCGGAGCCGTTGAGCGTGTGAACGAACTCGGGCTTTTCTCCCTCCGCCCTTCGAAATCGGATCTGCGCGCGTCTCGCCTGGAAGTCTCCGAAGACAGAGCAGGAGGAGATTTCCTTGAACTCCTTCTGCCCGGGAAGCCAGACCTCGAGATCATAGGTTTTCGCCGAGTGGAATCCGAGGTCTCCGGTCGAGAGCGTGACTACGCGGTAATGGAGTCCCAATCGTCGCAGCGCTTCCTCGGCATGTCCCGTGAGCCGTTCGAGGGCCCCGGGCGCGTCCTCCGGCGTCGTCAACGTCACGATCTCGACCTTGTCGAACTGATGCTGGCGAATCATGCCGCGCGTGTCGCGGCCCGCGGCTCCGGCTTCCGCGCGGAAGCAGGGAGTCGCGGCGGTGTAGCAAAGCGGAAGCCTCTCGGCGGCGAGGATCTCCTCCCGATGCAGGTTCGTCAATGGAACTTCCGCAGTCGGGATCAGGTAGTACCCCTCTCGTGTTCGGAACAGCTCCTCTTCGAACTTCGGAAGCTGCCCGGTTCCAAATAGGGACTCGGCGTTGGCCATCGCCGGGGGCAGAACTTCCGTATACCCATGGTCGCGGGTATGCAGGTCGAGCAAAAACGAGGTGAGCGCCCGGGAGAGGCGCGCGCCCGCCCCCATGAGAACCGTAAAGCGGGCGCCGGCGATCTTCGCCCCGCGCTCGAAGTCGAGGATTCCGAGCTTGGGTCCCAGGTCCCAGTGGGGCAGCGGCGCGAAATCGAAGGCGGGCGGCTTGCCCCACTCCCGTTCGAATCGATTCGCGGTCTCGTCCTTGCCGTGCGGGACGTCCGCCTGTGGCACATTGGGAATCCGCTGCTCGACGTCGGCCAGGTCCGCGTCGTGTTTCTCGACTTCCGCCTCGAGCGTCCGAATCTCTTCCTTGAGCGATTTCATCTCCGAAAGCGTTTCCGGCGAAGGCTTGCCTTTCCCGGCGGAGATTTCATTGCGGCGACGCCGCTTTTGTTCGAGAAGCGTCAACGTCTCGCGTCTCGCCCGGTCGAGTGAGACAAATCGCGCGAGGCCGGAGCCGACGTACCGCTCCGGAAATTCGCCGAGCAGCCTCTCGGCGTTCGCGCGGAGAAACTCGCGTGGTAGCATGAAAGCCGCGATTTGACATCGCCCGCGGGGCTGAGTCAACCGAGTGCAAGCAGACACCGGACGCGCGACAGTGAGCCATTCCTTCCATTTGCCCGATGTGGACTGCGTGGTCGTCAACCGCGACGGCGGCGAGTCCCTCTTCCGGGCGGTCCGATCGCTCGAGTCCCAGACCGGAATCGATCTGTCCATCGCTGTCGTCGACAACGGCTCGGCGGCGGCGGAGCGCGAACGGCTTGCGGTGGAATTCCCGGAATCTCGCCTCATCGCTTTTTCCCGCAACCTGGGATTTGCGGGCGCGGCGAACGAGGGCATCGCGCGGACCCGCGCGCCGCTCGTCCTGCTGGTCAACAACGACGCCGTGCTGGCTCCCGATTACGTGGCTCGACTCGCGGCGCGGCTCGTTCTGGACGATCGTCTCGCTGCGGTCCAGGGGCTGGTGCTCACGGCGGACGGCCTCAAGGTGGACTCGGCCGGCTTCGAGTGGAACGGCCGGGGCGAGGCGATCCCGATCTTCGCGGGAGCGAACCCCGGCGACCCGCCGCGTCTGGCATTCGAAGTATCCGGCGTGTCGGCGACCGCCACGCTCTACCGGCGGGAGGCTCTGGAAAGCGTCGCGCCCGGCGGGGAGGTGTTCGACCGCTCCTTTTTCGCCTACTACGAGGACGTCGACCTGTCGCTGCGTCTGGCGCGCGCCGGGTTTCGCTTCGCCTGCGACCCGGCGGCGCGCGCGTGGCACGAAGGATCGCGGACCGGGCGCCGCGTTCCCTTCCGGCGCGCTCTCTGGACGTCGCGCAACCGGTGGCGGACGCTGTTTCGTAACTTCGATTCCGGCCTTCTCGCGCGGGGACTCGGGCCGCTTCTCCGCGCGGACCTGGCGCACTTCCGCGACCTCGGCTGGAAAGGCTCGATCCTCCTTCTCGTCGTCTGGCCCAGCCTTCCCTGGCTCGCCTGGCGGTCCCGGCCGGAAGGAACTCCGCTGACCGAATGGCCGCCGCCCTCGACCACGAAGAGCGCTCTCGCGGGTTGAGTCACTTGCGTCCGGAGGCCGGCGCGACGGCGAGCAAGAACGCGAAGACCGCCATCAGCGGGATCACTCTCATCGTCGTCTCGTGGAAAGACCGGGATGATCTGGTTGGATGCCTCGAATCCCTGTCCGCCGCCCGAAGACGCGCGCCGGCCGGCGGGCCCGAGCTTTCTCTCGTCGTCGTCGACAACGGAGGTCAGCTGGCCGAGCCGGGTCCGATCCGGTCTCTCTGGCCCGGAGCGAGTTGGATCGTCAACGAGAGAAATCGCGGCCTCGGCCCGGCCGCAAACCAGGCTGCGGCGGCGGCAACGGGAGACGTCCTGCTTTTCATGAATCCTGATACCCGCGCGGAGGGTGAACCATACTCGGAGATCGCTCGCGCCTTCGCCGAGAGGCCCGAAGTCGTGGCGGTCGCGCCGCGACTGATCGACGCCGGGGTGCCCGTCAACGGCGCGTCCCGGCGGCTCTCGCCTCCCGACCGGGAGGATCAGTTCACGTTTCAGCTGCGGCGGCTACCCACGCTCGGGTCCGACGCGCGGCAGCTGCTGCTGTTCGACCATCTGTTCCCCAACAATGCCGGCCGCCGCCGCGAGCGATACGCGGATCGCGATCGCGATTCTCCGTTCGCGGTCGAGCAGGCGGCCGGCGCCGCGCTGGCCGTTCGTCGGAGCGCGTTCGTCGCCGTCGGCGGATTCGACGAGGGTTTCACCCCTGCCTGGTTCGAAGACGTGGACCTGTGCGATCGCCTCGCAAGCAACGGGGGGACGATCCTTTACTGGCCGTCGGCTCGATTTCGACATGCGGGCGGAGCCTCGTCCCGCAAGCTTGGATACGATCATTTCTTGCCTATCTATTACGAGAATGCGCTGCGCTACCGAAGACGCTACGCTCCGCTCAAGCGGGCTATCTATCGGATCCTGCTGGGGGCGGGGATGGCGCTTCGGCTCGCGGCCCTGCCGTTTCGGCCGAGCATGCCGCGTCCGCGGACGCAGGCGGCTCGCGCCTATTTTCGAACGCTGGCTGTCGTGCTGGGTCGCCGTCCGCGTTCATGATCGATGTTTCGGTGATCGTCGTCTCGCACAACGACGAGCGAGACCTTCCCGTATCGGTCGGTTCCGCGGTCGCACAGCGCGGCGTCTCGGTGGAAACTCTCGTCGTCGATAACTCTTCGACCGACCGCTCCCGCTCGGTCGTTGCCGACATGGCGCCGGCGGCGCGGCTGATGGCCCTGTCGGAGAACGTCGGCTTCGCCGGCGCGATGAATCGCGGGATCCGAGAAACGACCGGCCGCTACGTGCTCGCCCTGAATCCGGATTGCCGGTTGTCTTCCGACTTTGCGGCCATTCTCGCGGCGCGACTCGACGCGCGTGCGGAGTTCGGGTCCGCGTCCGGGCGAATCCTTCGGGGAAGCGGCGAGCAGCTGACGGCGACGCCGGTGCTCGATTCCGCCGGAATCTTTCGCACCGCGACCGGGCGGCACTTCGACCGCGGATCGAGTCACTTTGCGAACGGCCGTTATCTCGTCGAGGAGCCGGTATTCGGTACGAGTGGAGCGGCAGGCTTCTACCGGCGAGCGGCGCTCGAAAGCGCGAAGATCTCGACCGGTTATTTCGATTCGGACTTCTTTCTGTACCGCGAAGACGCCGACCTGGCCTGGAGGCTCCAGAATCTCGGCTGGAAGTGTCTCTACGTCCCGGACGCGGTCGGATATCACCGCCGGCGCAATCTTCCGGAGCGGCGCTCCGCCATGCCGCCGCTGGTCAACATGCATTCGGTCAAGAATCGCTTCCTCTTGCGTATCAACAATCAGACCCCTGCCGAGTGCATCGTGACCCTGATTCCGACCCTGGCCCGCGATGCGGTCGTCGTCGGAGCTTGTCTCACCATCGAAAGATCGTCCCTGCCGGCGTTCTCCTGGCTCTGGAAGAATCGACAGCGGCTCTGGGCGAAGCGGCGAGAGATTCAGCGCAAGGTGAAAGAGCGGCGCCGCGAGATCTCGGCAGAGCGCGGCCGCTTGCCGGTGAAGGATGCCGAGGCGGGCCGGGAGTAGATTTCTCGTCGCTTTCGGAAATATCAGGTGCTCGGACGCTGTCGCTGTCATCCCGAGCGCTTCACGCCTCCCTGTCATCTCGAGCCTCTCACGCTTCCCTGTCATCTCGAGCCTCTCACGCTTCCCTGTCATC
>DATDNV010000507.1:0-3685 GCA_036518075.1 Thermoanaerobaculia bacterium | reverse complement strand
GCCCCGCCGCACCGGGCATCGAAATCGCCCATCTGGAGTGGCGCGAGGCGCTTCCCGCACTGGACCCTCGAAATCGCGTGGGTGTGCAGGCCGATCCGGGCGAAGGAGTTGGGCTTTTCATCGCACCGATTTCGCGAGCGGCGGCGAGGAAGGAGATACTCCCGGTTTCATCGGCCCGCCGCGTGGTCCCGGCCGGGAGCGCCGAGCGCCGTTCCCGCGACTTCTTGTGCGCGCGCTTTCGAGACCTGGCCGCCCAGGTCAGGGGCTTTTGCGACGAGGCCCTTAATTAACGATCAGCGTCGCTTCCGCCTGGACCTGGCCGATCGAGGCGCGGATCGTCGTCGCTCCGGATCCCACCCCCGTGGCTCTGCCTTGCGGGTCCACGCTGGCGACTGCCGCGTCGGAAGACTGGAACACGGCGTTCAACCCCTCGATCGGCTTGCCGTCGGCACCGAAACCGACGACGTCGAACTTCTGAGACTCTCCCGTCCGCACGATCGCGGTTGCCGGATGAACCTCCAGACGAGCCAGGGACCGGATCGTGACGCGAACCTCGCACGCCGCCTCGACGTCGCCCACTTTGGCAACGAGCGTCACGACGCCCGGCGCCACGGACGTGACGAGACCATCGGGCGAAATGGTCGCGACCGCCGGCTGAGGCGATGACCAGATCGGCTTGATCTCGACCGGCTTGTCCTTCGAGTTCTTCGCGATCGCCTGAATCGGAAACTGGGTGCCGACCGGCCCGATGAGCTGGACGCTCGGCGGAGAGACGTCGATCAATTTGACGTCGGTGACCTCGACTGGGACCTGGGTCGAAAGCTTTTGGAAAGACACGGCCACGAGCGCCTTCCCCTCGGCCTTGGCGACGACGCGGCCGGAGCTGTCCACCGTCGCGACGTCGGCCTTCGAGGAGCTGAACGTCGGCGCGCTTCCTTCGACCGGTCGACCCTTTCGGTCGAGAATGCGAACGGTCAAGCGTTGCCCGCGGTCGATTCCGAAGATCTTCAGCTTCTTCGGAGACACTTCGAGCGACGCCGGCTTGTTGGAGCAGGCGGCCAGGGCCAGCACCAGCAAAACGCAGATCGGCCGGGGGAACCGCATTCTCTCCACCTCCGTTCGAATTCTGAACTCGGAGGATAGCACTCAGAGGCGAGAGTCGGCAGAGTCCGCCGGCGGAGATGGCTCCGGAATCGGGGGAGCGGCCGAGGGCTGGGGAACACCCGGGGCTCCACGTTCCTCCGTGATCTGCATCTGACGCAGGATGCGCTGCGCTCGGCGCTCCACACGCTGCGGATGGCGGACCGGATCGTAAATGCGAGGAGACGGGATGACCGCGGCCAGCGTCGCCGACTCGTGAGCGGAGAGAGACTCCGCAGTCTTTCCAAAGTATCGCCGCGCCGCCGCTTCGGCGCCGTACGTTCGCGGCCCGAACTCGACGACGTTCAAATAGAGCTCGAGAATCCGCTCTTTCGAAAGCGTTGACTCGAGCTCGCGGGTGATGGCGAATTCGCGAAGCTTCCGCCACAGGGTCCGGGACGGTGAAAGGTAGAGATTCTTGGCCAGCTGCTGCGTGATCGTCGATGCACCGACGCGGAGCGCTCCTCGCTGCCAGTCTTTTCCGGCTGCTCCGCGCACGGCGTCCCAGTCCACGCCCCCGTGCTGGTAGAAGCGGGCGTCCTCGGCCGCGACTACGGCGCGGCGAAGCCAGGGGCTGATGCGCGAGATCGGAACCGGAATCCACTCGAGCCGAGGATTCTGCCCGGCGCGCGCGAGCGCCTCGCGGCGGAGATCCATGAACGCGGTGGTCTTGGGGAAGGACCGGGCGAGCGGATGAACGTCCGGAAGCGTTGCGAAGAAGAGGACGACGGCGGCGAGCAGAAGCGCTCCGGCCGCGATTCCGACACGCCGAAAGAATCCGGATCGGGCCGGGGAAGCTCCGTCGGCCACCCGGAGGCTAGGCGAAGGCCGCTGTGATTGCCCGCCGAAGCTTGCGCGCGCCTTCGTCGGCCTCGTCTCGCGAAAGGTTGAGCGCCGGACGGAAGCGAATCGCCGCGGCGCCGGACGCGAGAGCGATGAGGCCGTTCTCGAGACAAGCCGAAAGGGCGCGATCCCGCGTCGTCTTGTCGGGCAGGTCGAGAGCAAGGAAGAGTCCCCGGCCGCGAACATTGGAGACCTTGCCGGGAAATTCCTCGGCCATCTCGCGCAGCCGTCCGAGGAGATACTCGCCGACCACCCGCGCGTTCTCGATCATGCCTTCCTGTTCGATGATTTCGAGGTAGCGGGCACACCGAACCATGTCGACGAGGTTGCCGCCCCAGGTCGAGTTGATGCGCGAGGAGACCTTGAAGACGTTGTCGACGTCGTCGATTCGGCCATTGGAGGCGAAGCCGCAGACCTGCGTCTTCTTCCCGAAGCAGAAGAGGTCGGGCTCGACTCCCATCTGCTGCCAGCACCACATCGAGCCGGTCAGCCCGAGGCCGGTCTGCACCTCGTCGAAAATCAGCAGGAACTCGAGCTCGTCCGCGAGGACGCGGAGCCGCCGGAAGAACTCGGGACGGAAATGATTGTCCCCGCCCTCTCCCTGGATCGGCTCGATGATCAGCGCGGCGATGTCGCCGGGCGACTGCGCGCAGGCCTGCCGGATCTCGCGCTCGACCTGCTCTTCGGCCGCGGCCACCTCTCGAAGCACATCGGCGGTGACCGGAAACTGCAGGCGCGGACAGCTCAAGCGCGGCCAGTCGAACGTGGGGAAGTACTGGGTTTTGCGGGGATCGGCCGTGTTCGTCAGCGAGAGCGTGTAACCGGTGCGGCCGTGAAAGGCGTTGCGGAAGTGAAGGATCTGGCGTCCCCTCCCGTCTCCCTTGCCGCGAGCCATGTTCTTTCGGACCTTCCAGTCGAACGCAGTCTTGAGCGTGTTCTCGACTCCCACGGAGCCGCCTTCGACGAAGAAGAGATGGCTGGAATGGGTGCGGGGGATCGCCAGTCGCGAGAAGGTCTCGACGAACTCGGCGTACGACGCCGTGTAGATGTCGCTGTTGGTGGGCTTGGTCAGCGCCGCGTCCGAGAGCCGTTCGCGGAATTCGGCGCCGGCCATTTTCGGGTGGTTGTAGCCGATCGGGAAGGTCGCGAAATTTGTGAAGAAGTCCAGAAGCATCCGCTCGCTGCGGGCGTCGTACAGGTACGAGCCCCGGCTCTTTTCCATGTCCATGACGACGTGGTACCCGTCGACCAGAATGTGGCGCGCGAGGACATCGAGAACGTCTTTGGGGGAGAGCTGGGTCGTGGTCGTCATGTGTCCCTCAGCGGATGGTTGTGCGGAAACCCGCGAACTTTACCATGGAGCGCCGCATGCGCCAAGTCGCCGGGAACGATCACGCGTGAAGTGCTCGCTCCGTTTTCCCGAGCCGCTCGTTCGCGCGTGGACGGCGAGCGGTCCGCCGTCTCCGCCGATGGAAGTCCCGTTCCGGTTTAGAAAATGAGCGCCGTGCTCCTACCACTGATTGCGGCTGACCGCGACGGGGCGGCCGACCGACGCCGCGATGCAGCGATTCTTGCCTCGTTCCTTCGCCTGATAGAGCGCCTGGTCGGCTGCGCGCAGCAAGACGTCAATGCCGGACATGCTGCCCCGCGCGCAGCCGCGCGGGAACCCGATCCGCAAGCCGCGGCGGCGCAAGGCCGGCTG